>NZ_CABSQF010000001.1:0-245876 GCF_902479695.1 uncultured Phyllobacterium sp.
CCTGGGGATAACTCAACGGAGACAACACCCTGAAGCCAGCAAATACGGGAATTCTGCTCCCGGACCGGGGAAATGTGACAGTTATAATCCGTTAACCATAAGCTGTTTTCCGGTTCCCCGGCACGGAAATATCCATTTTTTCCGGAATGAAGATGAGCGGGCCGACCAAATGAACCGACTCAGGGCGTGAAAACAAACAGCCCGGCTTGACACCGGGCTGTTGCATTCAGAACGGGGTGGGCGTTTTACCCCTTGTTCTTGTTATAGACGTCAAACACCACGGCCGCGAGCAGGACCAGTCCCTTGATCACCTGCTGCCAGTCGATGTTGACGCCCATGATCGACATGCCATTGTTCATGACGCCCATGATGAAGGCCCCGATGACGGCCCCCATCACCTGCCCGACGCCGCCCATCGCCGACGCGCCGCCAATGAAGACGGCGGCGATCACGTCGAGCTCGAAGCCGAGACCGGCCTTCGGCGTCGCCGTGTTGAGGCGAGCGGCAAAGATCAGCCCGGCCAGCGCGGCCAGAACCCCCATATTGACGAAGGTAAGAAAGGTCAGCCGCTCCGTCTTGATGCCGGACAGCTTTGCCGCCTTCTCATTGCCGCCCATGGCGTAGATACGCCGCCCGACGGTCATGCGTTTCGTCACGAAAACGAACAGGGCGATCAGCAGCGACATGACGATCAGGACATTCGGCAATCCCTTATAGGAGGACAGGAGATAGGTCAGGAACAGGATGATACCGGCGATGATGAGGTTCTTGGCGGCAAACAGAGCAAATGGCTCGCCCTGATAGCCGTGCTTCTCGCGCTTGGCCCGGCCGCGCAGGCTGAAATAGATCATCAGCGCCACGAGAAGGATGCCGACCAGCATGGATGTGATGTTGAAACCGGTGCCGCCAAAAACGTCGGGAATGAAACCGGAGCTGAGCAACTGGAACTGCGGCGGGAACGGTCCGACGGACTGGCCGCCAAGAAGCCACAGGGCCAGCCCCTTGAAAACCAGCATCCCCGCCAGGGTCACGATGAAGGATGGTATCTTGTGATAGGCAACCCAATAGCCCTGGGCGGCGCCGATGAGGCCGCCCATGATCAGGCACAGGATCGTCGCCGGAATATAATGGATATGCCATTGCACCATCATCACGGCGGCAAGCCCGCCGACAAATCCCGAGACCGACCCCACCGACAGATCGATGTGACCGGCGACAATCACCAGCAGCATGCCGAGGGCCATGATGATGATGTAGCTGTTCTGCAGGACGAGGTTGGTCAGGTTGACCGGGCGGAACAGCGTGCCGTTCGTGGTGAACTGGAAGAACAGCATGATCAGGATCAGCGCCAGCACCAGCCCGTATTCGCGCAGATTGCCCTTCATGGGCGACCCGTCCGTCTTGGCTTCGGTCTTCGTCGGGGTTGCTGCGGTTTCAACAGTCATGATGTTTTCCCTTCGGCACGGATAATGGCGCGCATGATCTTTTCCTGGCTTGCTTCCTTGGCTGGCATTTCGCCGACGATCCTTCCCTGGTTCATCACATAGATCCGGTCACAGACGCCGAGCAGCTCCGGCATTTCCGACGAGATCATCAGTACGCTTTTGCCCTCGCTCACCAGTTGGTTGATGATGGAATAGATTTCATATTTTGCCCCGACGTCGATCCCGCGGGTCGGCTCGTCCAGCATCAGCAGGTCCGGATTGGCAAAAAGCCATTTCGACAGGACAACCTTCTGCTGGTTGCCGCCGGAAAGATTGCCGGTTTTCTGATAGATGCTGGATGAGCGGATATTGGTCTTGCGGCGATATTCATTGGCTACCTTCAATTCCGCCATATCGTCCAGCACACCGCCATGCGAGACACCGTCAAGGTTGACGATGGTGGTGTTGTGCTTGATGTGGTCGATCAGATTGAGCCCGTAGGTCTTGCGATCTTCCGTGACATAGGCAATGCCGTTTTCCACGGCCTTGCCTATGGTCGAGACATCCACCTTCCTGCCCTTGATGAAAACCTCGCCGCTGATCTTGCGGCCATAGGCCTTGCCGAAGACACTCATGGCAAATTCGGTGCGCCCTGCCCCCATCAGCCCGGCGATCCCCACCACCTCGCCCTTGCGAACGTTGAGATTGATACCGTTGATGACGGTCCGGTCGCTGTGAACGTGATGGTGAACCACCCAGTCCTTCACTTCAAAGACGACGTCGCCAATATCCGGCTCGCGCTGGGGAAAGCGATCCGCCAGCTGGCGGCCAACCATGGAGGTCACGATCCGGTCCTCGGAGATCGCGTCCTTGTCCAGCGTTTCAATCGTCGCTCCGTCGCGCAGCACGGTGATGCGGTCGGCAACCTTGCCGACTTCGTTCAGCTTGTGGGAAATCAGGATCGACGAAATGCCCTGCGCCTTGAACTCCAGCAGCAGTTCAAGCAGTGCATCGCTGTCCTTTTCATTGAGACTGGCCGTCGGCTCATCGAGAATGAGCAGTTCGACCTCTTTCGACAGGGCCTTGGCGATTTCCACCAGCTGCTGCTTGCCGACGCCGAGATTGGTGATCAGCGTCTGCGGATCTTCGCGCAGGCCGACCTTCTTGAGCAGCGCGCGCGTGCGGGTTTCCGCAGCATGCCAGTCGATAATGCCGAATTTCGCCGGTTCATTGCCCAGGAAGATGTTCTCGGCAATGGACAGAAGCGGCACAAGGGCCAGCTCCTGATGAATGATGATGATGCCTTTCGCTTCACTGTCGCCGATATCGCGAAAGTGCTGTTCCTGCCCGTTATAATGAATTTCACCCTCATAGCTGCCATGCGGATAGACACCGCTCAACACTTTCATGAGGGTAGATTTTCCCGCACCGTTCTCGCCGACGAGCGCGTGAATCTCGCCCTTGCGGACATTCAGATTGACATTGTTGAGCGCTTTCACCCCGGGAAAGGTTTTGGTGATATTGCGCATTTCGAGGATAGTATCCATGCAGATCCTCATCGACGCCTGCGAGCAGCATTATAGGCTCAGATGGCGTTTCTCTTGGCAAACTTATAAAAACCCAGCGGTCGCACACCAGCGGAACATTCTTGGCAGGCATCACGACCGGCGTAACAACAAACCCTGCGCAATGATGCGCAGGGTTTGCCGGATATCCAAGACTTATTTGATCTGGGCTTCGGTGTAATAACCGCCGCCAATCAGGATTTCCTTCCAGTTGGTCTTGTCCACTTCCACCGGCTTCAGGAGATAGGACGGAACAACCTTGACACCATTGTTGTAGGTCTTGGTGTCGTTGATCTCCGGCTGCTCGCCCTTCAGCACCTTGTCGATGACATTCGACGTCACCTTGGCCAGTTCACGCGTATCCTTGTAGATCGTGGAATACTGTTCGCCGGCGATGATCGACTTCACCGAGGGAACTTCGGCATCCTGCCCGGAAACAAACGGGAACGGCTGGTCCTTGGTGCCATAACCGACGCCGCGCAGCGACGACAGGATACCGATCGACAGGCCATCATAGGGCGACAGAACGGCGTTGACCTTCTTGTCCGTGTAATAGGCGGAAAGGAGATTATCCATGCGGGCCTGGGCGACCGCGCCATCCCAGCGCAGCGTACCGACTTTGTCCATGCCGGTCTGGCCGGACTGGACGACGAGCTTGCCGCTGTCGATCAGAGGCTGAAGCACGGACATCGCGCCATTGTAGAAGAAGAACGCGTTGTTATCGTCGGGCGAGCCGCCGAACAGTTCGATGTTGAACGGGCCCTTTGCTTCGGGAAGACCGAGCGCCTTCACAAGCGATCCTGCCTGCAGGACACCAACCTGAAAATTATCAAATGTCGTGTAGTAGTCGACATTGCCGGAATCGCGGATCAGGCGGTCATAGGAAATGACCTTGATGTTCGCATCATGCGCCTGCTGCAGCACATTGGACAGCGTGGTGCCGTCAATGGCCGCGATGACCAGAACCTTCACGCCCTTGGTGACCATGTTTTCGATCTGGGCAAGCTGGTTTGGAATGTCATCTTCCGCATATTGCAGGTCGGTGGTGTAGCCGCGTTCCTTCAGCGCCTTCACCATATTGTCTCCGTCAGCAATCCAGCGTGCGGAGGATTTCGTCGGCATCGAGATGCCAACGGCGCCCTTGTCCTGAGCAAAACCCTGCGTACCCATCGCAGAAAGCGCGATCAGGCCTGCAGCAACCATCTTAAACATTTTCACTGGTATCCTCCCAATTTCCCTAATGGACGCTATTTTAGTCGAGCATGTTTTCCGGGTGGAATCGTCTTCGTATCAGCCTCCAGCTCCTCCCAGAGCACGATCCTTGCAACACTTATCTCAAAAGTATGACTTTTGGAATAGTCCTTTCGAACCACAGCAAAAAGTCTTTCCCGGCGGGCCGCCAGCGCAATCGAAAACCGAGCTTGCAACCGTTTACATCGATATAATACTATTATAGTATTTTTCAAAAATCACTCGCTTAAAATCAAGAATGAAGTGAAGCTGCGCCTGCTTCACACGATAATTCCCCGGGAGGACAGACGTGAATTTGGTTCAATTGCTCAATGCCAATGGGAAGCGGCGGGTTGCCGCGCGGGGGGATGATACGTTCCGGCACGTGAAGCGGACCCGGTCGATTCTCGAACTCGCGCACGCGGCCATTGAAGCCAAGACCTCCCTCTCCAGGATCGTCGAAGAGCGCGGGCTGGGCAAAGTGCTCGATATTGCGGCCGCCTATGCCGAAGGGCGGTTGCTATCGCCCATCGATACGCACGATCCAGCCCATATCCATCTGACGGGAACGGGCCTGACTCATCTTGGATCCGCAGCGACGCGCGATGCCATGCACCGCAAGATCGACGATGCCAAGGAAGAAACCCTGACCGATTCGATGAAGATGTTCCGCATGGGTCTTGAAGGCGGCAAACCCAGAAAGGGACAGACCGGCGTGCAGCCGGAATGGTTCTACAAGGGCAATGGCACGATGCTCACCGGGCCGGGGCAGCCGCTTTTGTCTCCAGCCTTTGCCGAAGACGCCGGCGAGGAACCGGAGATTGCCGGTATCTATGTGATCGGTTCCGACGGCACGCCGTTCCGCATCGGCTTTGCACTGGCCAATGAATTCTCCGATCATATCACCGAGCGCGTCAATTATCTCTTTCTGGCTCACTCCAAACTGCGCCCCTGTTCCCTGGGACCGGAGTTGATCGTCGGTGATCTGCCGGCCGACATTCGCGGCAGTTCGCGTATCCTGCGCAAGGGCAAGACGATCTGGGAAAAACCTTTCCTGTCCGGTGAAGACAACATGTCCCACACGATTGCCAATCTCGAACATCATCATTTCAAGTATCCGGTTTTCCGCCAGCCCGGCGATGTCCATGTCCACATGTTCGGAACCGCAACGCTGTCCTTCGCCGATGGCGTCAAGACAGAGAATGGCGACGTCTTTGAAATCGAAGCGTCCGCGTTCGGCCTGCCCTTGCGCAATCCGCTGAAAATACAAAAGCCGGTAAAGGTGAAAGTGGCTACACTTTAAGGTGCAAAACTGCCAGACAGGTCCGCACGCCCTGCCCGCAACAATAATCGGTACAGATGATGACAATGAAGCCGTCCGTTTTCGCACGCTATCCCGGCCTGTCCGGCAAGCCAGTTTTCATTTCCGGCGGTGCAACGGGTATCGGCGAGATGATCGTCCGCGCCTTTGCGGCGGAAGGCGCCAGGGTGGGGTTTGTTGATCTTGCCGAGGCGGAAGGCAGAAAACTCGCCGAAGACTTGAATGCTTCAGGCGGCAACGTAACATTTCGCGCCGCCGACGTGACGGATATCGGTGCCTATCAAAGAACGATCCGCGAAATCGAGGAAATCCAAGGCGTGACAACGGTTCTCGTGAACAATGCCGCCAATGACACACGCCATGACTGGCGCGAGGTGACACCAGAGTATTTCGACCAGCGCATTGCGGTGAATCTGCGCCATATGTTTTTCGCCATCCAGGCAGTCGCACCGGCAATGATTGCCGCCGGCGGCGGATCCATCATCAACTTCGGCTCCGTCGGCTGGATGATGGCATCGGGAGGATATCCCGGCTATGCCTCTGCCAAGTCGGCCGTCCACGGCCTCACCCGCTCCTTTGCCCGCGATCTCGGCAAACACGCCATCCGCGTCAACACGCTGGTGCCGGGATGGGTGATGACCCAGCGCCAGCTCGATCTGTGGGTCGACGATGCGGCCAATGAATTGATCGACCGCAGCCAATGCCTGGCGGGGCGTGTCATGCCCGACGATATCGCCCGAATGGCGCTGTTCCTCGCATCGGATGATTCCAGAATGTGTTCCGCCCAGAACTTCATCGTCGACGGCGGATGGGTCTAAGGCTCTAGTCAGTGCCCGAGGCTGCCAGGACGCGTTCGGCGCCATCCTGAATGACGCCGCGCATGGCTTCCTTGGCAGCCGCAACGTTCCGGTCCCTGATGGCATCGGCGATGGCCCGGTGCCGTGCAACCGAATGCATGTGACGCTCGGTGTTGGGTATGGGCGAGCTGATCGTGAACGTTGTCACCAGCGCCACCTCGATCAGGGCACTGATCGAACGCATGAACGGATTGCCGGAGGCTTCCGCAATGGCAATGTGGAACTGCAGGTCGCTATGAACAAAATGGGCTGGCGATTCCCGTGTGCTGCCCATCTGCTCAACCCACTCGTAGAGCTTTGCTAGCTGCGCTTCGGTGCGCCGTAGTGCGGCGAGACCCGCAGCTTCCGGTTCCAGCGCCAGGCGCATTTCCACGATGCTAGACAGGAAGGCGGCGCTGGCACCGGCCTCGAAATGCCAGACGAGAATATCGGGATCGAAAAGGTTCCAGTTGGAGCGCTCCAGCACGCGGGTGCCGATCTTGGCCTTGGGCTGGATAAGCCCCTTTGCTGCGAGGGTTTTCAACGCCTCGCGCAGAACGGTGCGCGACACGCCAAAGCGCTCGAGCAGTTCCGCGTCCCCCGGCAGAATGCTGTTCTCGGGATAGGACCCGTTGACGATCCGCAGGCCAAGATCGCGCATGACGTGGCCGTGATGCGTACGCGAATGACCCGCCGTACGAAAATCATAATTGCTGAGTTCGTTTTCGACCAATTGTATCCCTGTGACTGGCGATTTGCTTCTTGACGCAGAAGCAAATATTGATCGGCTCCACGTGCTTCGTGGACGCAATCTGCTTCGCCAGTTCCTCCCTAAGCACTATTTATAATATTATATGATCAATAACAATTCTCAATCTGAACAACGCGCAAATCCGCTGCCGCTTGCCATGGGCGCTACCCTTGAAATCCAGCCGCCCCGCCGGTCAATTGCCCTCCGCTGCGCAGATCACGCCGGAAGTCCGATGGGGACATGCCGGCAATATTGCGGAACGACTTGTTGAAGGCGCTGAGCGAGCCAAATCCGCTGTCCATCGCGACCTGCAGCACATTCGCCCTGTCCTGCAACAGCATGGCCTGCGCGTAGGACAGCCTGAGAAGGCTCACGTAATTGTTCAATGTCATGCCAGTCGATTTCTTGAACACGCTCATCGCATATTTGGGATGAAGCCCCGCCGACGTGGCTATGTCGATCGAGTCAATATCCTGCAGAAAGTTGCCTGCTATAAAATCACACATCCGCGCAACCGCCCTGGACGACTGCTGACTGGATTGCTCACCAGCAGATATATTCGGGCAATCAGGCACCAGGCGATAAGGCTCGAAGCCAATGCGTTCGATCCGCAGAAGCAGTTCATTGACCGCATGTTCCGCCTTCACGGGATCGCCTGACCGGGCATAGGCGTACCATCGCGTAAAGTTTTCCCTGTCGGCCGCGTCGGTTGCAGCGGTGACAAGGGTTGCTCCCTGCATCAACCGGCTTGGCACGCTCTCCGGCAGATGCATGCGAAAGAAATACACGAGCGGCAGGTGCGCGCCCGCATAAATCGAATCGTCGGAGGATTCGTCCATCCGGTGCGGTTGGCCGCCCCAGAACAGGCACATGTCACCCGCATTGAGGCGGATTTTGTGATCCTTCATCCGATAATGCACGGAACCGCGAATGACGTAGTTGACCTCGACCTGTGCGTGCCAATGCGGCATGGCCATGACGAGCGGGTGATTGTGAAACATTTGCAGAGCTGTTGGCAGACCTTCGACACTGCTCGCTCCCGGCTGATAGATCGGCCTTTCTCCCATCTTACTTTCCGCCCAATTCATGTTCCCTTTATGAGAGACAGGCTCTCCCTTGCCGCTAGTGTAGCCATGTTCGCAAAGATCGGGCAATTGAAAAGGGAGGATTTTCAATGAGCTTCAAATTTCTTGGCGCGACAGCACTTGTCGCAGCATTCGGCATGGGTTCGGCAACCGCACTGGCACAGCCAACCGAGATTACCATCTGGAGCTGGGATATCGCGGCTTCTTCCCTGAAAGCATCGCTGGAGGGCTTCAACAAGCAGTTTCCGGATATAAAGGTGAATGTTCAGGATCTTGGCAATCACCAGGTCTTTGACAAGACACTCGCTGCCTGTGCTGCGGGCGGGGACGGCCTGCCGGATGTCGTCACGATCGAGAATTATAAGGCCGAGATTTTCTGGAGCCGTTTTCCCGATTGCTTCACCAATCTGAAGGATCTCGGCTACACCAGCGATATACAAGCCAAATTCCCGGATTTCAAACGCACTGAGCTGGAAGCCGGCGATGTCCCCTATGCCATGCCATGGGACTCCGGTCCCGTCGCCGTTTTTTACCGGCGCGACTATTACGAAAAGGCTGGAGTGGACCCCAAGAGCATAACGACTTGGGATGATTTCATCGCCGCTGGCAAGAAAATTGCTGCTGCCAACCCCAGTGTTGTCATGGCTCAGGCGGACTTCAACGGCGACAGCGAATGGTTTCGCATGATCTCCAATGAACAGGGTTGCGGCTTCTTTTCCGCCGATGGCCAGACCATCACGATCAATCAGCCCACATGCGTTGCCACGCTGGAGAAGATCAAGCAGATGAAGGACGCCAGTACGCTCACGGCGGCCAATTGGGACGAAAAGGTTCAGGCCAATACCGCAGGTACCGTCGCGAGCCAGCTTTATGGTGGTTGGTATGAGGGTACCGTTCGTACCAACTCGCCCAAGCTTGCGGGCAAATGGGGCGTCTATCTCATGCCAAGTCTTGCGCCCAACGGGCCCCATGCGGCCAATGTCGGCGGTTCGTCATTGGCAATCAGCAATGGCTCCCAGAACAAGAAAGCAGCCTGGACATATCTCAACTACGTCCTTGGCACCGATGAGGGACAGATCACCATGCTCAAGAGCTTTGGTCTCGTACCCTCGTTGCTCAGCGCGGAAAAACAACCCTTCGTCTCCGAACCGCAGTCCTATTGGGGCGGGCAGGCAATCTGGGCAGATATTCTTGGAACATTGCCAAAGGTCGTGGCAAGTCGCGGCACTGCGTTTCAGGGTGATGCGGATGGCATCTACAAGGCAACCCAAACCAAATATTTTGCGGGAGGATATCCCGACGCAAAAGCGGCACTTGACGACGCCGCAAACCAGATTGCATCGGCAACAGGACTGCCAATCGCTCAATGAGCTCAGTGCCGGACAGGGGTCGGAGCGCCCGTCCGGCATTCCGTTGGAAGACCTGACTATCCACCGCGAAGGACAATCGATGCAGTTGCGCAACCGGGTCGCCTATGGGTTCCTTGCACCCTATCTCATGATTTTTGCGGCCTTCTGGATATGGCCGATCATCAGCTCGTTTCTGATGTCGTTTCAGAACACCCGTGTGAATCCCTGGGTTTTCAGCTTTGGTGCCAATTGGGGCCGTCTGTTCAACGATCCCGCCTTCTACAATGCGCTGAAGAACACGATGATCATCCTGATCATTCAGGTTCCGGTGATGATCACGCTGGCGACAGTCATGGCTGTGCTGCTCAATTCTCCACTTCTGAGAGCACGCGGCCTTTTCCGCTTTGCCTTCTTCGCACCCATCGTGGTCGGTGAAGTCGCCTATGCCGCCGTGTTCCGGTTGATGTTCAATCTTGATTTCGGTGTCATCAACAAGCTGCTGAACAGTGTCGGCATAGCTTCGATTTCATGGTTTGCGGACGCCCCCGCGGCCATGGCGCTTCTCATCATCGCAGTGACATGGCGCTGGGCCGGATACAATGCGATCCTCATTCTGGCCGGGCTTCAGTCCATCCCCGGCGATGTCTACGAAGCGGCAACGCTGGATCGCGTGGGCAAGGCCCGGCAGTTCATCTACATCACACTGCCGCTTCTGAAGCCGATCATCCTTTTCTGTGTCATCCTGTCGATCATCGGCTCCATGCAGCTTTTCACCGAACCATTCCTGATTACCAATCGCGGTGGCCCCGGCGGCGGTACGGAAACCCTCGGACTGTTCCTCTATAGGCAAGGTTTCACCTCGCTCAATTTCGGCTATGCCTCGGCGATCGCCTACACCATGGCCGCACTGGCAATCCTGATTTCACTCCTCAATCTTTGGGTCGGGAGGGACGAGCAATGAAGTCGCAGTCACGCTCGACCCTGGTCCGCTCGCTCGCACTTCATGGCGCCCTCATCCCGCTGGCGATCATCTGGCTGTTTCCGCTCTGGATGATGTTCGTGTTCGCGACCATGCCGGACTACGGCATTTTCAGCCCGCAGATCGAACTTCTCCCATCCACGCATTTCCTCGAGAATTTCAGCAATCTGCAGGCGGATACGGATTTCATCCGCGCGCTGATGATCTCCATAGGTGTCGCGATCGTCTACACCGTCCTGTCGGTCCTGCTTACTTCCATGGCAGGCTGGGCCCTCTCCCGTTATCATTTCGTCGGTAAGTCGCTGGTCATCGCAATCATCCTCGGCACGATCACCCTGCCCTATTTCGTCGTGGTGATCCCGCAATTCATCATGGTGGCGCGGGAATTCAAGATGGCGAACACGTGGATCGCGCTCATCGTGCCGCCGCTCTTCAATTCGCTGGGCGTGCTGTTCATGCGGCAAGCCTTTTCCATGATGCCGGCCGAACTCTTCGATGCCGCACGGGTGGAAGGCGTCAAGGAATGGCAGATCTTCCTGCGCATTGCCCTGCCTCTGGCACGGCCAACCATGGCGGCTTTGGCGATCATTCTCTTCCTTGCATCCTGGAACAATTACCTCTGGCCGCTGCTGATCAATTCACGCCCCGGCATGCTGACCGCTCCCGTTGCGCTCGGAACATTGATCGGTCTCACCAAGGTGTCGTGGGGCGGCATCATGGCCGGCGCCGTCATGCTCACGGCACCGATCCTCGTCATTTTCATTCTTCTGCAGCGCCACTTCATCGCCGGCATCGCCGCCGGCGCCATCAAATAGGGGAAACGCCGCATGGCCGAACTTTCACTCAGGAATGTCGTCAAACGTTTCGGTTCCTACGAGATCATCCGCAACGCCAGCCTCGATGTGGCCGATGGCGAGTTCGTGGTCTTCGTCGGCCCGTCGGGTTGCGGCAAGTCCACGCTCTTGCGCATGATTGCCGGCCTCGAGCACATAACCGATGGCGAAATCCATATCGGTGATACGTTGGTCAACGACGTCGAGCCTGCCGACCGCGGCATCGCCATGGTGTTCCAGTCCTATGCGCTTTATCCGCACATGACTGTCGAACAGAATCTCGCTTTCGGACTGCGCATGACCGGCAACCCGAAAGCCGATACGGAGCGCCGCGTTCAGCGGGTGGCGGACATTCTTCAGATCAGGGAACTGATGCAACGCCGCCCGAAGCAGCTGTCAGGCGGACAGCGCCAGCGCGTTGCCATTGGCCGCGCCATCGTGCGCGAACCACGGGTGTTCCTGTTCGATGAGCCTCTCTCCACCCTCGATGCGGAGCTGCAGGTACAGATGCGCGTCGAGATTTCCCGCCTGCACAAGGAGCTGGGCACGACCATGATCTATGTGACTCATGACCAGACTGAAGCCATGACGCTGGCAGACAAGATCGTGGTGCTGCGAGGCGGTAATATCGAACAGATTGGCGCGCCGCTCGATCTCTACGACAATCCCGCCAACCAATTTGTGGCCGGTTTCGTTGGTTCGCCGAAAATGAACTTCATGAGCGCCGAGGTTGTTGCGGCGGATACTGACAGCATCACCATCACCCTCGTGAATCAGGGCAGAATCCGTCTCACCCTGCCCATGAACAATCCGCCACCGGCACTTGGTGAGAAAGTGACGCTCGGCGTGCGCCCTGAGCACTTCGCCAAGGCGGGTCAGGGGGATGCCGACATGACCGTCACGGTGGATGTTGCCGAACATCTCGGCAACACCAGTTACATCTACGCCAATGTCGCCGGCGGGGAACAGCTGATCATCGAGCGTGAGGAATCGCGCAATGCACTCAAGACCGACACCCTGACCATCGCCATCAAATCCAGCCACGCCCTGCTGTTCGACAAAGCGGGAAACAGGCTTCGATAAACCCGACTTCGCTTCTCCAGCCACGCTCCCGGTGGCCGCAACTCACCCAAAGAGGATCTAGCATGACTGACACAGCATCCGTTCGCTGGGGCATTATCGGCCCCGGCACCATCGCCCGCACCTTTGCCGATGGCATTGCCCATTCGGCAACGGGAAAGCTCATCGCCATTGCCTCGCGCAATCCGGACAAGCCGGAACTCGCAACCCAGTTTCCCGGTGCCCGCATCGTCAACGGCTATGATGCCTTGCTGCGTGACCCCGAGATCGACACGGTTTACATCGCAACACCGCACATGGGCCATGCCGAATGGGCGATCAAAACCATTCGCGCCGGAAAGCATGTGCTCGTTGAAAAGCCGATTGCGCTCAGCGCCTATGACGCGGATGCGATCTTCCACGAAGCCCGCAAGGCAGGGGTCTTCGCCGGTGAAGCCTTCATGTATCGTCTTCATCCGCAAACCGCCAAACTGATCGAGCTCATCAAAAGCCGTGTCATCGGCGATATCCGTATCATCCGGTCAAGTTTCGGCTTCAATATGGGCAGCGTCAGACCGGATCATCGCCTCTTTGCCAACGACACCGCAGGCGGCGGTATCCTCGACGTCGGCTGCTATCCTGTTTCCATGGCACGGCTGATTGCGGGCAGCATCGAAGGCAAACCATTTCTCGAACCGGACTTTGTCTCCGGTGCTGGTCATCTTGGCCAGACAGGTGTCGACGAATGGGCGTCTGCCCTGCTTAAATTCCCGAACGGTATTGTTGCCGAAGTCTCATGCTCGATCATGGCGGAGCAGGACAATACACTTCGTATCATCGGCGCACAGGGGCGCATCGAGGTCAAGGATTTCTGGTATGCCTCCGGTCAACAGGGTGGCACAGGCAAGATCGAGATTTTCCGGTCCGGCGGCGTGCATGAGACCATCGAGGTAGAAGAAGGCCGCTGGCTCTATGCCTTTGAGGTGGACGCGGCAGGCAATGCCATCCGCGAGAAACGGCAGGAATTTGCACCACCCGGCATGAGTTGGGCGGACTCGCTCGGCAATCTGCGGGTGCTGGATCAATGGCGTGCTGCTGTCGGACTCGAATACAGCATTGAAAAGGCTGCCAAGCGAACAACCACAATCTCGGGCAATGTGCCTGTGCAGGGCAAAGGTGTACCCAAGAGGGCAATCCCGGGTCTTACGAAACCCGCGTCATCCGTGGCACTGGGATTTGAGTTCTTCCCGAATTTTGCCGCAGGTTCCCTGACCCTGGACGCCTATTACGAGGCAGGCGGCAATCTGTTTGATACGGCCTTTATCTATGCCGGGGGAAAGACCGAGGAAATCTTCGGCGACTGGC
This sequence comes from uncultured Phyllobacterium sp., assembly GCF_902479695.1. Classification (NCBI taxonomy): domain Bacteria; kingdom Pseudomonadati; phylum Pseudomonadota; class Alphaproteobacteria; order Hyphomicrobiales; family Phyllobacteriaceae; genus Phyllobacterium; species uncultured Phyllobacterium sp. Next base: position 13,798 of record NZ_CABSQF010000001.1, read on the forward strand.
ATACCAGCCGCTCCGTTTCACGGGAGGATATTGTCCTCATCGGCAAGGGAGCCCATTCGCCGCTCTGTTATCCCGATGCCATTGGCAAACAGCTCTCCCGGTCGCTTGACCGCCTGAAGACCGATCATGTCGACGTCTATTTCATGCACCGCGACAATCCCGATATCCCGGTCGGCGAATTTGTCGACGCCATGGATGCGGAAGTTAAGGCGGGCCGGATTCGCGGCCCGTTCGGCGGGTCGAACTGGACGCGGGAACGCATGGACGAGGCCATTGCCTATGCGGTGAAGAACGGCAAGACGGCGCCCGGTGCCCTGTCCAACAATTTCTCGCTCGCCGAAATGCTGGACCCGATCTGGGCCGGTTGCGTCGCAGCCTCGGATGAGAATTGGAAAAGCTGGCTGAACGCGAAGCAGATGCCGAACTTTGCCTGGTCAAGCCAGGGCCGCGGCTTCTTTACGGATCGCGCCGGCCGTGACAAGCGGGACGATGAGGAACTGGTTCGCGTCTGGTATTCCGACAGAAACTTTGGCCGGCGTGATCGCGCCATAGAACTGGCAGGTAAACTCAGCTGCAATCCAATTCACGTGGCGCTGGCCTATGTACTGGCCCAGCCCTTCCCCGTCATTCCGCTCATTGGGCCACGTACCCTTGGCGAGCTTGAAGACAGCCTTTCCGCACTCGACATCAATCTGACCCCGGATCAGGTGAAATGGCTGGAAGGCTAGGCGTGGATGTGGCAAGCAGGAGGATAAAATCAGCAAGGGGGAAGCGATGAAGTATTCGGCATGTATCGAGTGGTTGTTCGCTCCCGAGTCGCCTGATTTTGCCAACCGCATCCGCTTGGCAAGGGATGCCGGGCTTGATGCGGTCGAGTTCTGGAAATGGACTGAGAAGGACATACCGGCTGTCGAAAGGGCATTGGCGGAAACAAAACTAGCGTTGTCCAGTCTCGTCGCGGAACCAATGATTCCGCTGACCGATCCTGCGTCCCATGATGCCTTTCTGGTTGGTCTGCGGGCCAGCGCCGAAATGGCAAACCGGCTGGGTGCCAAGGTGCTCATCGCGCAGGCCGGGGATGATCTTCCCGGCCGCACCCGCGCCGAACAACATCAGGCCTTGGTCGATTGCCTGACACAGGCGGCCGACGTGCTGGCTGGAACCGGCGTTGTGCTGGGGCTTGAACCACTTAACACCCTCATTGACCACAAGGGCTATTTTCTTCATTCAACGGTTGAAGGCCTTGATATTATCGATGAAGTAAACCGTCCGGAAATCCGGATTGTCTACGATATCTACCATTCTCTCGTCATGGGAGAAGCGACGGCAGAGGTGCTCAAAGACCGGATCGACCGCGTTGCCCATGTCCATATTGCTGACCATCCCGGCCGCAATGAACCCGGCAGCGGCACACTGGAATTGTCAAAATCCCTGCATTGGTTGTTTGACAACGGCTACAATGGATTTGTCGGACTGGAGTACCGGCCAACCGCCGACACACAATCGAGTCTGGAGATGACGTTCCGCGCACTTGGCCCACGTTAGAAGCGTGTTTTGCTATTGAAGTGCTGAGGGGGAAGCGGGTAAGCATGGATCGATCCTTGCTTCCTGCCTGCTGGCCATCAACGTATCGTTTTTGACAACACCAAAGAGCGGATCAGACATGAAGGATGCCGATATCCATGACCGATCCGCGCAAACGCCACACCCTGCCAACCATTGCGGATGTCGCCGAACTGGCGGGTGTCTCCCGCGCCATCGCGTCCCGGGCGCTGTCAAGTGAACCAAGACCCGTCTCGGCTGACAAACGGGAGCGGGTACTGGCAGCGGCTGCCAAGCTTGGCTTCAAACCCAACCTCCTGGCACGGAGCCTGACGACAAAGACCGTCAATCTCGTTGCCGTCATCGTCAACCACATCCATGATCTCTCGGATCTCGACCTGTTCGATCTCCTGATCAGCCAGATCCAGTCCATCGGCAAACAGGTGATCTTTGTCCGCGTCGGCTCGGCCGAGCGTATAGACGAGTTCCTGCGCAACGGCATTGCCTATCACGTGGACGCGGCCCTCGTGTTCTCGGATTTCGCCGATGCGGAAACGGTGCGGAAAATGTTCCGCAACGACAGCGTCCTGATGCTCAACGGCATGCGGGATGTGAGCTCTCCCGCCATCATTCCCGATGAGCAGGTGGGGATCGCCGCTGCGGTCACAGATGCGCGAAACAAGGGCGTACGCAGTGCGCTCCTCGTGACAGGCCGGTCCGCCTCGCCGGTCGAACAGACACGCATCGCCGTCTACAAATCGGAACTGCGGCGCCAGGACATCAGGCTGGTCGCGGAACTGCGCGGCGACTACTCCTACCAGAGCGGCCGCCATGTGGCATCCTCGTCCGATTGGCAGCCAGCCGACGCCGTGTTCTGCACCTCCGACGCGATGGCCATGGGCGTTCTCGATGTGCACCGGAACGACTTTCCGGACAACCGGCCGCGGACATTCCGTCTCTACGGCTTCGACGACGTGACCCTGGCGGAATACGAGGCCTATCCGATTTCATCCATCGGTTACGACAAGGCCGCCTATATCGATGAAATCCTGAAGTTTCTGCGGGAACCAGCCCTGTTCAACGCGGGCGAGAAACTGATTCAGGTGCCAACCTATTTCGTCGCGCGGTCAAGCTCTTGATCAAAAAGCAAAGGCCGGGAACGATGCCCGGCCTTTGCCTTGAAATTACCAGAGCGGCGTCAGCGCCGGCGGGTTGGATTTTTCGCCCCACCACTTCTTGTAATTCGCGTCATAGGCGCCGGACTGGATGTAGTCGGAGACGAACATATCAAGCCAGCGGACGAATTCCGGATCGCCCTTGGCAACGGCAATGCCGATCGGATCGTTGGAATAGAGGCCTGGCAAGGTTACCAGATTGTCGTTCTTGGTGGCGAGATAGTCGAGCAGCGACGAGTCTTCGATTGCCGCAGCGACGCGCTTCTGCTGCAGGAGCAGCACGCCATCGGGCGAGAAATTGTCGGTATAGACCAGTTCCGCCGTCGGCACGCTCTTCTTCAGGAAGCTTTCCCCTGTCGTGCCGCGGCCGACAACCACCTTCTTGCCCGCCAGGTCTTCCAGCTTGGCGATACCGGCATCCTTCTGCACGATGACGCGCAGGCCGGCACGGTTGTAGGGAATCGAGAAATTGACGGTCTTGGCGCGTTCCAGCGTCGCGGAGGTATTGGCCACCACGATATCGAGCTGGCCGGAGACCAGCATGGACACGCGGGCATCGCCGGAAACGTCGGTGAACTCGACGGGAACGCCCAGCTTGGCCGCCAGCATGGTTGCCACATCGACGTCATAACCGACCGGGTTGTTCTTGTCGTCGCGGAAACCGATGGGCTCGCCACCCAGCGACACGCCGATGCGGACCTTTCCCTGCGCGCGAATGTCATCAATCTTCCCGGCATGCGCCACGCCGGTAAAAGCCAGTGCACCGGTCAGCGCGAGTGCTGCCAGTTTTCCAATGAACCGTTTCATGAATGTCCCCTTTGTGTTGTTTGTTGCGGATCATATTTTCGGGCAAGCCGGCGTTCGGGTTCCTCCATCCCGGCTTCCCAGAACCAGTATTTGATTTCATCGTCGCAGCGGAAACTTGCCACGTCGTGATTGCCCTTGGCGTCGATGGCATGAATGACGACACCAGCCAAGAATCCGGTGGTCAGCTCTGCGAGGTCTTCCATCGCCATATCGACCGCTGCGCGCAAGGAATGGCCGAAGCGCATGGCAAGCACGATGCTGCGGGCCGTGCCGCAGCGGATGGTCATTTCACCCGTATGGGTGCAGGCCGCGGCACCATAGCGGCTGTCGGCATAGAACCCGGCACCGGCGATGGGCGAATCGCCGAGACGCCCCGGATATTTCCAGGCCCAGCCGGAGGTGGAGGTGATCGCGTGAATGCCGTTGGCGGAATCCTTCGACAGGAACACCGTGGTATCGCGGACGCGCTCCGGGTCGGTAATGGTGCGGCTCAAGGGGGCGAGCGGAATATCTGGAAAGGCTGCCAGCTCCTCCGACGTCAATTCCTTCTGCAGCCGCTCCCACCAGACGCGTTTGCTGTCTTCATATAACGTTTCATCAAGGGGAAAGCCGATTTCCGTGGCAAAACGGCGGGCACCATCGCCGGTCAGCATGACATGCGGTAATCGTTTCATCACCGCATGCGCGAGCGCCGCGACGGGCAGCGTATCGGGAACCGCGCCGACCGCGCCGACATCCCGCGTCGTGCCATCCATCACACCCGCATCGAACTCCATGCGCCCGAGCATGTTGGGCCAGCCGCCGAAGCCGACACTGCGGACCTTCACTTCGCGCTCGACTTCGCTGATACCAGCGACCATGGCGTCAAGGCCATGCGCCTCCTGCTTGAGGAGCTCGACGCTCCTGGCAAAACCCGGCCAAGCCTCGTTGTTCGCAATCAGGATCATTGTCAGTCTTTACGCATTTTGGAGAGAAACTGGGCGATGCGTGGCTTGGCCATGCCGCCATCGGCTGCAAAAAATTCTGCTGTCGGCAGGTCGACAACGAGCTGTCCCTTGTCGAGAAAGACGATCCGCGACGAGATCGTCCGGGCAAACTCGATTTCATGCGTGACGAAAACCATTGTCGTTCCGTCGTGGGCGAGCTTGGCGAGAATGGACAGCACATCCGACGTCATCTCGGGATCGAGCGCACTGGTGATTTCATCGAGCAGGAGATAACGCGGCTTCATAGCCAGCGCCCGGCAGATACCGACACGCTGGCGCTGCCCGCCGGACAGCTGTGCGGGAAAGGCATCGGCGCGCGCACTCAGGCCAACGGAGTCCAGAAGCGCGCGCGCATCGGCTTCCGCCTGCTTGCGCGGTATTTTCAGCACTTCAACCGGCGCGAGCGCGATGTTCTGCACGGCAGTCATATGCGGGTAGAGATTGAAAAGCTGAAAAACCGTCGCCGACCGCTTGCGGGCTTCCGACAGCTCCTTCGGACGGGACACATCGAAATCATCGATGGTGATGCGCCCGCCATCGAGCTTCTCCAGGCCGTTCATGCAGCGGATCAGGGTCGATTTGCCCGAGCCGCTGGAGCCGAGAATGGACACGACTTCACCGCTGTGGACATCAAGGTCTATTCCGTCGAGCACGGTCGCAGAACCAAACGCCTTGCGTACTCCTCTCACGCTGATCATTTCAGAGACCTTTCCATGCGGTGTGCGCCCTCAACCGCTTCTCCAGCTTGGCTCCGCCAAAGGCGACGAGCTTGGCCATGACATAATAAAGCCCGCCCACGACCGCCCAGACGATGAATGGTTTCAGCGTGCGCAGATTGAGAATGTTGCCGATCTTCGTCAGGTCCACCACGCCGATCACCGATATCAGCGATGTCACCTGCAGCTGGTTCACCAGAAGACCGGTCAACGGACCGATGGCAAAGGCCATAGCCTGCGGCGCGATGATGCGGCGAAGCACCTGCCACCGCGACAGACCGAAAACCCGGGCGGCCTCGATCTGGTCGCGGCCGATGGACTCGATCGCCGACACGGCAATGACATAGACGAATGCCGCCGTATTGCCCGACAGCGTGATCACCGCGGCCTCGACCGGCGTTACATTGATCTTGGCAAAAGCAGGCAGGCCGAAGAATACGAGAAACAGCTGGACCAGAACCGGGGAGTTTTTTAGCACTTCCGCGATGACAGCCACGACCTGCGCCAGCACGGGAATGCGATAGAACCGGATGACGGCCCACAGAGAGCCGATGAAAAGGCCGATGATTGTTGTTGCCAGGAAAAGCGCGAGGGAAACACCCAGCCCCTGCGCGAGCAGGATGATGTCATAGGAGGTGAACGCCGTATAACGCATCAGGCGGCCTCTGTCTGATCACGGTTGAGATAGCGATGCAACGCGCCGATGGCGAGCGAGACCAGATAGGTCAGGCAGGCATAGGCGACTAGCAGAACCGCATAGATTTCAAAGGGCCGGAATGTATCCGATGCCACGATCTTGGCCGAACCGGTCAATTCGTTCAGCGTGATCGTCGAGAGGATCGACGATGTCAGGATGAGATTGATGAAAACCGAACCCAGGGGCCGCACCGAAGTCCTCAAGGCAATCGGCATGACGATCTTGCGGAAGATCGTCGGTTTGGAAAGTCCGCTGACTTCGGCCGCTTCCAGGATGCCGGGATCGATCGACAGGATTCCGGACCTGATCACATCCGAGGTAAAAGCGCCGCCCGCAATGGAAAGCGCAATGACTCCCGTGGTGAACGCATCGATGTAGATGCCGATCTCCGGCAGGCCGTAGAAGAAAAAGAAGAGCTGGACGATGAACGGAATGTTGCGGAACAGATCGACATAGACATAGGCAATGCGGGAGAGAAGCGGCGACGCGGATGTGACCAGCGCTGCAACGACGGTACCAATGCACAGGCTGCCGGCAAGCGCCAGCACGCAAGCCTCAGCTGTCAGGACCGCACCTTTCACGAGAAAGGGAATGTGCGGTGCCAATATGGTCAGATCAAAGGTCAAACGTCCGTCCGGCACAAAGTGAAACCGGTTTCAGTTTTGCCTATCGCAAGGATGCTGTCAAGCGGTGGCAGCATGAAAAATGAACGTGTGGCTTAGGCGAGGAACTCGGCCCGATGCGGCGAGAAACTGTCGATCAGGCGACCCTTTTCCAGAGCCTTGACCCCATGGACGAGATTGGACGGAACAATGAAACTGCCGCCCTGCTCCAGCACCTGGCTGACGCCATCGATGGTGACTTCAAAACGTCCTTCAGCCACATAGCTCGCCTGGATGTGCGGATGCGAATGCAGCGAGCCGACCGCATCCTTTTCAAACTGCACTTCCACCAGCATCATTTCCGGCAGATAGGCCATAATGCGTCGGCTGACGCCGGGCTCGGTCCTGGTCCAGTCAGCGGCATCTTTTGCAACAAACAGAATATGATCAGCCATGTTCACAATTCCCGGTAGCGAGAGACCGACAACAGACGGTCCCGATGATTGGCATTGTGACCAGAAGCAAGGGGCGCGGTCAACCAGCAGACCGCGCCACTTTCACCTAAGCGGCCAGACGGCGGCGATTGGCGATTTCAGCCAGTTTGAATGCACGCTCGAGGCAATCCGCCTGCTCATTGGCAAACCGGTTCTCGACAATTTCCATGATCAGCATGGTATCCGGCAGGAACGTCAGCTCCTCGAAGATTTCTTCCCAGGGAATGTCCCCCCAGCCGATCGGCAGATGCAGGTCACCAATGCCAAGCGCCGTTGCTTCAGCCGGATGATAGAATTTGGTCATGCTGTTGTAAGGACGGCCAAAGCTGTCATGCACATGCAGATGCCCGGTGACCGGTGCCATCGCCTTGATCTGTTCGCGCCAATCGAGACCAAGCCGCGTGCTCTCGATATAGGCATGGCTGAAATCTATCAGGCCGCACACATTGGCACTGCCGATGGTCCGTACGGTTTCGCCGACCTGCGCCGGTGTCTGGCGGTATTCCGCATCGGTGACCGCGAAAATGTTTTCCAAGGCAATCCGCACGCCGTAACCCTTGGCAACCTCGGCCATTTCGGCAAGCGCATCGCGCTCCATCCGGTCGAGATCGGCAATGTGTGACTGTGCCGGCATTTTGGCACTGCCGCTGTGATGCACGAGGATGCCCGCTTCAACGCGATTGCACAGTTCCAGCATCGCGCGGACCACGGCCTTCTGATGCTCCAGACGCTCGCGGTCCATGAAATTGGAGACGATCTGGCCGTGCACACTGTAGCGCAGGTCGAACTGACGGGTGATCGCCGTCAGGCGTTCGGCGCGTCCCGGGATAATCCGGCCGCCCGAGATGATTTCCTCGCCATAAAGCGACAACTCGGCAGCATTGGCACCAAGACCGGCAATGGTGCGAAGGGCGTCTTCCAGCGTGTCAAAATTGCCCTTGCCCGTGTAGGTGCAAAAGCCAACGGCGGAAATGGTTGAATCCGAACTCATGTTTGATCCTTTCAAGTCGGGTTATGCGGCCACTGTTTTCGGAGCTGGTTGGCGCGTCGCTGCCGGAGCATCATCAAGGCGCAAACCGGTTTCCTGCGAAAACAGGTGAATATGTTCAGAGGGCAACTGCAGACCTGCAACCGCGCCTTGCTCGAAGAACTGATCTTCCTCAACTGACACCGCAAAGCTCAGCCCGTCAATCTCAACGTGAACGATACGGCCGGAGCCGAGCTCTTCGATGAAATCGACATTGGCCGGAACACTGTTCACGGTACCGGCAGGAACGAGACGGCAATGTTCTGGACGGATTCCGACGGAAACCGCGGTCCCCGCGTTCTGGCCGCCAAGCACCGGATCGATTGCCTGCACGATACCGTCCAGCAGCACGTGATCGCCGCCGGCAGCGATGGTCGTGTCGAAGAAATTCATCGCCGGCGAGCCGATGAAGGTTCCGACAAAACGCGTGCGCGGACGGTGGTAGATTTCAAGCGGCGTGCCGACCTGTTCCACATGGCCCTTGTTCATGACGATCAGCTTGTCGGCCAAGGTCATCGCCTCCACCTGATCGTGGGTGACAAAGACAGAGGTTGCCGACAGGCGCTTGTGCAGGCGGCGGATTTCCACGCGCATCTGCACGCGCAGCTTGGCATCAAGATTGGACAGCGGTTCGTCGAACAGAAACACCTTCGGTTCGCGGATGATCGCGCGGCCCATGGCGACACGCTGCCGCTGGCCGCCGGAAAGCTGCGCCGGTTTACGGTCGAGCAGTTCTTCCAGCCCGACGATCTTGGCTGTTTCCGCAATCCGCCGGTCACGTTCGGCCCGCGAAACACCGGCAACCTTCAACGCATAACCGATATTGGCAGCGACGTTCATATGCGGATAGAGCGCGTAGTTCTGGAACACCATCGAGCAACCGCGATCGCGCGGCTCGAGATTGTTGACCACCTTGCCGTCAATTGAAATTTCGCCTGATGTAATCTCTTCAAGACCCGCAATCATGCGCAGCAGCGTAGACTTGCCACAGCCGGACGGTCCGAGAATGACGACAAACTCGCCGGATTTGAAGTTCAGGTCGACGCCATGCAGGATCTGTGTGCTGCCATAAGTCTTGCGCACATCCTTGATGCCAATTTCAGCCATTGCTACTTCCTTTATTTCTCGGTCGAGACCAGGCCACGGACAAACCAGCGTTGCAGGACGGCAACGACGACCAGGGGTGGCAACATGATGATGAGGGCGCCTGCCATGGAGACATTCCATTCAGGCAAGGCATTGACGGACGGCACCAGCGCACGCATGGCGACCATGGCCGTCTGATAGCTGGCATCGGTGGTCATCAGCTTGGGCCAGAGATACTGGTTCCAGGCATAGACGAACATGATTGTTGCCAGCGCCAGCATATTGGTGCGCGACAGCGGCAGCAGGATATCGATGAAGAATCGCAGTGGCCGCGCCCCATCCATCTTGGCCGCCTCTGCCAGTTCATCGGGAAGCGTCATGTAGAACTGCCGGTAAAGGAATGTGCCTGTCGCGGTCGCGATCAGCGGCAGGACCAGACCGGAATAGGAGTTCAGCAGATTCCATTGCAGTGACAATTCGATGCCGGTGATGGTCTGGACGATCCAGCGGACGGGTTGAAACACATCCGAAGCGATGTTGTAGGTCGGGATGACGCGCACTTCGAGCGGCAGCATCAGCGTCAGGAAAACCATCCAGAAGAAGACGTGACGCAACGGGCTCTTGAAATAGACGATGGCAAAGGCGCTGAGCGCCGCCAATGCGATCTTGCCCACCATGACCAGCAGCGAGGTGATGAGGCTGTTGAGCAGTGCCGGACCGAGATTGGCACGATCCCAGGCGGCATGAACATTCTTCAGGAAGTCACCGCCAGGTGTCATGTTGAAGGGAACGGCCGTGACCTCCTGCAGCGACTGGGTGGACGCCGTGAAAATCATCCAGAACGGTCCGAGAATGAGGATCAGTCCCAGGATCATGATGAAGTAGGTGACGGCGTTGAGTATGGGGGTGCGTTCGATCATCGCCGGAATCCTACTTGTAATGCACGCGCCGCTCGACGAAGCGGAACTGGATGAACGTGAACACCATGATAAGTCCGATCAGGACGAGGCTCTGCGCTGCAGCGCCGGAGTAATTCAGGCCGCGGAAGGCTTCGCTGACGATACGGTAGACCATGACATCGGTCGCCTTGTTGGGTCCGCCTTCCGTGGTCAGGTCGACGATACCGTAGGTATCCGGGCCAACGAAACTCTCGGTCAGATTGAGAACCAGAAGGAAGAACAGGGTCGGCGCCAGAAGCGGTATCTGAATATCGAGCGCGCGGCGCACCGGGCCTGAACCATCCATCGACGACGCTTCCAGCAGGCTGCGCGGGATGGATTGCAGGCCGGCCGTCATGAAGATGAAATTGTAGCCGATCCACTTCCAAGCAAAGCAGATGATAACGAGGATCATGGCGTGGCTGCCGTACTTGGCGGGATTCCAGAGGTCGGGCGACCACGTGTTCACCACCGCGATCAGACCGCTTTCCGGCGCAAAGATGAAGCGGAACGCCAGGCCCACCGCCGGTGCGGCAATAGCATAAGGCCAGATGTAAAAGAACCGGAACAGGCTTGAGCCCTTCAACTGACGATCAACACAGATCGCCAGGATAAAGGCGATGAACATGGACAATCCGGTCGCCGTGAAAGCAAAGAACAGGCTCAGGGACACGGAGCGCCAATATTCGCTGTCGGCAAAAACATCGCGAAAATTGTCAAAACCAACGAAGAGACGTTCGCCCGCACCGCCAAAGGCCGGTTCCAGCGTGAAAGCCCAGTTGAAAACCGAAATGGCCGGCCAATAGAAAAAGAACAAAATAAGCAGGAGTTGCGGCAATGCAAAAAGGACGGGCAACCACCAGCTTTTGAAAACAGCGCGCTTGTTCATGAGAATATTCAATTCTGCCTATGGGATGAAAAGGAAATGGCCCGGTGCGGTTCCGCTCCGGGCCATTTGAAAGCCTGCACTCAGTTCAGGACTTTTCCGGCATAGGTCTTTTCAAAGCGGCGCAGGATAACATTGCCGCGCTCGACAGCCTGGTCGAGACCAGCCTGCACAGTCAGCTTGCCGAAGAAGATGCCTTCCATCGCATCGGAGATTTCCTTGCGGATCTGCGGGAAGCCGCCGAGGCGGATGCCGCGAGTATTGGCGGAGGTCGGGGTGAAGGTCAGGCTGGCGATGGCCTTTTCACGGCCCTTGAAGGCTGGCTGGTCGTAGAAGCCTTTGGCTTTCATGGCTTCAAAGCCCGTCTTGGTGACCGGGATGTAGCCGGTGACCGTCGACCACCACTCAACCATGTCCGGCTGGGCGATGAAGTTGAGGAATGCGGCGGCGCCCTTGTATTCAGCTTCGGGGCGGTTGTTGAGAACCCAGAGGGATGCACCGCCCACCATCGAATTCTGGCGTGCCGTTCCCTTCCAGACCGGAAGCATGGTCACGTCCCATTTCGCACCCTGCTTGATGGTCTTGCCGATCGTACCGTGATCGGCAATCGAGGACTGGATCATCTGGCAGGTTTCGGAGGTAAAGGCTGGAACAACGTCCATGCCGAGCTGCTTGGTCTTGACCACGAATAGACCTTCATCGGTCATCTTCTTGAAGAATGTCAGATGGTCGACCAGCTTGGTCTTGTTGAGGGTAAGTTCCGCATCGAGACCGTCATAGCCATTGTTCTTGGTAGCGATGGGCTGGTTGTGAATGGCGGAGAACTGTTCAACCGTCGCCCAGCTGTCAAAGCTGAAGCCGAACGGGCAGGCATAACCGGCCGCTTTCAGCTTGCGGGCTGCGGCTTCGACATCTTCCCATGTTTCTGGCGCGCCTTGGATGCCGGCCTTGGTGAAAGCGTCGACGTTGTAGTAGAACATCGCGGTCGACGAATTGAACGGGAAGGAGTTCAGCTCGCCCTTTGCCGTCGCATAGTAATTGGCGATCCCGGGGAAATAATTGCTCCAGTCGATCTTGTAGCCATTGTCTTCCATCAGCTTCTTGGCCGGGACGAAAGCACCCGACAGCATCAGATCGAGCGTGCCGCCGTCAAAGACCTGCACGACGGCCGGATGCTTCTTGGCGCGATAGGCGGCAATGGCATTCTGGACTGTTTCGGGATAGCCGTTCTGGCTGGTGCAGACGATTTCGAAATTGGCCTGGGAGTCGTTGAACTTCTTGCAGGCATCCTGCACGCGCTCGCCAAGGTCGCCGCTCAGGCCGTACCAGAACTCGAACTTGACCTTCTCGGCCATGGCTGGCGTCGCACCAAACCCGGCGGCCAGCAGCCCTGCGGCCAGACCAATTTTCACACCAAAACCCTGCATTAAAGCCCCCTGAATACGGCAATTGAGAGAATGAACCCGGGGCAGCTCTGGATAAATCCGGCTGCCTCGCTCGCGTTCAACTCTGGACGGGCTGTGTGAAAGTTTGATCGACCTTAGACGAAACTATTGTGACAATTGCTCAGCCCGGCCGCCAAGCAGCAGCCGCGCTGCGGACAGTATCTAGCGTGGGTTGCTTACAGCAAACCACGCGCGGCAAGGTTGCGCATGAGCGCTGCCATGCCGAATGTCCATTCGGGGCACTCCGTCGACAACCGCACGGTATTGGTGAGCGCACCAAGCTGCGGATTCGATATGGTGACAACATCGCCGATCTTGTGGGTAAATCCCTGCCCCGGCGTATCGCGGTCTTCGACCGGCGCAAACAGCGTTCCCATGAACAGCATGAAGCCATCCGGGTACTGGTGATGCCGGCCGGTGGTCTGGGCGACCAGATCCAGCGGATCGCGACTGATTTCCTTCATCGTGCTGCTGCCTTTCAGCACGTACCCATCCCGGCCTTCGACCATCAGGTCAAGATCGGCATTGCGCACGTCATCGATGGAATAGGTCGCATCAAACAGCCGGATGAACGGCCCGATCGATGATGAGGCATTGTTGTCCTTTGCCTTGCCGAGCAAAAGAGCGGAGCGGCCTTCGACATCGCGCAAATTCACGTCATTGCCGAGCGTCGCGCCCTGCACCCTGCCCTTGCTGTTGACGGCGAGCACGATTTCCGGCTCCGGATTGTTCCAGCTTGAGATCGGGTGCAGACCGACCGATGCGCCCCAGCCGACGGAGGAGAGGACCTGCGCCTTGGAGAATACTTCGGCATCAGGCCCGATTCCAACTTCCAGATATTGCGACCAGACACCTTCTTCAATCAGGGCAGCCTTCACCTTGGCAGCCTCCGGCGAACCGGCTTTCAGATCGCGCAGACTGTTGCCGATGATCGGCATGATGCGTTCACGGATCTTCAGCGCCAGCGCCGGATTGCCCGCGGCCTTCTCCTCGATGACGCGCTCGATCATCGAGCGGGCAAAGGTAACACCGCAGGCCTTGACTGCCTGGAGATCACAGGGAGCGAGCAGCCGAAGCCGCGCGGCATCGGCTTCACTTTCGACGGACTGCGCCAGAACCGTATCCAGCGGCCCGAGTTTTTCTCCGACCTGCGCAGCGACATAGGCGGCAGGCTCGTCCAGTTCCAGCAGGTCACGCATTGTCGCCGTCTGGCGTGAGGTGATGTCAAACAGGACGCCGTCGTGCACCACGACAAGGGCGGGGCCCTGCACATCGGGGCGCCAGACACGGCCAACGAAAGTTCCGGTTCTGTAGGTCTCGGTCGATAGGGTCACGGTGAAGGCTCCCGGGAGAGAGTGCTGATACGATGGATTAGTGCGCAGCGTTGCGCTTGCCGAGCCGCATGCCCGTTGCGCCATCAAACAGGTGGCTGTTCGCCGGATCGATCCCAATGTGAATCCGGTCGCCCGATTTGATCGACAGCCGCTCGCGGAAGAGACACATGATTTCCTGATCGCCCAGTTTGCCGACCACCATGATTTCCGAGCCTGTCGGCTCGACGACGCTGACGTCAACCGGGATGCCGCCGGCGGCAATCTTTATGTGCTCCGGACGCACGCCATAGATCACGTCTGCTGATCCCGTGGTTTGGATGGTCTGCGGCACGGGCAACGTGATACCTTCCGGCGTCACGAACTGCCCCGCCCCGGCCAGACGACCCTTGACGAAGTTCATCGACGGCGAGCCGATGAAACCGGCGACAAAAAGGTTGGCGGGATAATCGTAGAGATCGAGCGGCGTGCCGATCTGTTCGACCAAACCGTCTTTCATCACGACGATCTTGTCGGCCATGGTCATGGCTTCGATCTGGTCATGCGTCACATAAACAATGGTTGTACCAAGCCGCTGATGCAGCCCCTTGATCTCGCTGCGCATCTGTACGCGCAGTTTCGCATCGAGATTGGAAAGCGGCTCGTCGAACAGAAAGACCTGCGGATCACGGACGATGGCGCGTCCCATAGCCACGCGCTGGCGCTGGCCGCCGGACAATTGCCGCGGAAAGCGGTCGAGCAGCTTTTCAAGACCAAGAATTTCCGCCGCGCGGCCGACCCGGCTTTCCTTTTCCTGCTTCGGCGCATTCTTGAGCATGAGCGCGAAGCCCATATTGTCGGCCACCGTCATATGCGGATAGAGCGCGTAGTTCTGGAACACCATGGCGATGTCGCGCTCCTTGGCAGGCAGGTCATTGACCACGCGGCTGCCGATGGCAATTTCCCCGGTGGTGATTTCCTCCAGCCCGGCAATCATGCGCAGCAATGTCGATTTCCCGCAGCCCGACGGACCGACGAGAATGACGAACTCGCCATCTTCAATATCGACGGAGACACCGTGCATCACATTGACGTTGCCGTATTTCTTGGTGACATCCTTGATCGAGACCGAAGCCATCGCGCCCTCCCTGTTCTTGAAAACCTGTTCTAACCGCCCTTGACGGCACCGGCGGTGAGACCCGCAATGATCTGGCGCTGGGCAAAAACGGTCAGCAGCAGCACCGGCAGTGTAACGACCAACGCCGCAGCGGCCAGCGGGCCCCAGCTGACCTGCTCGAATGAAAGCATGTTGTAGACCGCGACCGGCAAGGTCCGGGTTTCACGGCTGGCCAGCACAATCCCGAAGACAAAATTGTTCCAGGAGAAGATCACCGCTAGGATCAGCGAAACGACAATACCGGGCTTGGCAATGGGCAGCGCCACCTTGACAAAGACCTGCCATGAGGTTGCGCCATCGATCATGGCAGCCTCTTCCAGTTCCATCGGTGTCGTCTCGAAATAGCCGATCATGATCCAGATCACGATGGGCACGGTCACAACCAGATGGATGATGATCTGCGGCCACAGCGTTCCCAGCAATCCCATCGTCTGGAACAGCAGGAACAGGGGAATAAGGTAGGACAGGCCCGGCGTCATGCGCGCGATCATGACAACGATGGCCGCCTTGTCGGCGCGCAGGCGGGCAATGCCATAGCCGGCAGGCACCCCGACGAGCAGGGCCAACAATGTCGATATGCCTGTCACAATCAGACTGTTCCAGAAGTAATGCAGGAAATCGTTCGTGGCAAAAATCTGGGTGTAGTTCGACCAGGCAAACCGCTCCGGGATGAAGATCGGCGGATAGGCGCCATTGTCGATCTCGTATTTCAACGATAGCGACAGCATCCAGAGAAAGAAGAAAATGGCGGGTGAAACAATCACGAACACGACAAAGGCGGTGCCCAGTGATTTCAGCGGACTACGGCGGGCCATCGGCGTCTCCCTCAGCTGTTCCATTTGGTCCGCTGGCGCAGATAAAGCAGCGCCATGGACATGGTGATGATGACGACGAAGAAGACCACGGCAATCGCCGAGCCATAGCCGATGTCGTAGTAGGAAAAGGCGACATTGTAGAGATAGATATTGATCGTCTCGGATGCCGTGCCGGGGCCGCCCTGCGTCATGGCAAAGATGATGTCAAAGCTCTTCAGGGCATCGATGGAGCGGATGATCACGGCAACCATCATGAAGGGCAGGATCATCGGCAGCGTGATGTAGCGGAATTTCTGCCAGCCATTGGCGCCATCGATTTCCGCGCTCTCGAAGGGATCGCGCGGCATGGAAGCAAGGCCGCCGAGCACGATGAGCATGACAAGCGGTGTCCACTGCCAGGTCTCGACCAGCACCAGCGACGGGATCACCGTATTCTGGTTGAATATCCATTCCTGCGGACCGATGCCAACCAGTGACAGGAGGTAGTTGAGAACCCCGAGCTGCGGGTGGTACATCATGGTCCAGACCAGAGCGATGGCCACGGGCGTGGCCATCATCGGCATGACGAAGATGCCGCGCAAAAGGCCGCGCATCGGCAATTTGCTGTCGAAGATCAGAGCCGCAATGGTTCCAAAAAACAACGGGGCGATGACGGAGAGAAGCGTATAGAGAACAGTGTGCCCCATCGACTGCCAGAAGCGTGTATCGCCTGCCAGGCGGGTAAAATTCGCGAGCCCGACGAAGCTCTGTTCTCCGCCGAGATGCCACTCATTGACGCTCATCCACAGGGTGAACGCCCAGGGAAACAGAATGACCGCCCCGACAATGACCAGCGCCGGAATCACAAACGGCCAGTAGCTCGGCTTGAGCCGGCGTTTGCCCGTTATGGCTTTGGTGGTTTGTGCTTCGGTTGTCATGATCGGGGCGGCGATTGTCATTTGCCCTCGCTGCGCGCAAGGATGGGACGGAACTCTTCCGTTGCCCGCTTCATTTCCGTTGCGGGATCGGCGCCGCCGAGAAGGTTAGTCAGGCCGACACCCATCACGTCGCGGAATTCCGTGACCGGGACGATAACCGGCAGGCAGAGCTGGCTGACCTTGGCCGATGCCGTCAGCACATCAACCCATTCGGACGGCATGGTCACACCCTTGCGGACCTCCGGATCGTTGAGGATCGAATTGCGGAAGGGAACGCCGGAGCCCGTTTGCAGCAGGCGCGCGCCCATCTGCTTCGAAATGGCCCATTGGCAATAGAGGTAAGCCGCTTCCTTCTTCGATGATCCCTCGGTCACGCCGATACCATCGCCGAAGGTCGGCGCAGCCTGCACGGCCGGCCCCTTGGGCATGACGCCGTAACCGACCTTGCCGACGACCCGCGATTTCTCCGGATTTTCCAGCGGCGGGGCGAAGCCGATGCCATCCAACCACATTGCAACCTTGCCCTGCAGAAAGTTTGACTGGCATTCGGCCCAGTTGAAACCCGTTACGCCGGGCGGTGCGGACTTTGTCATCAGACGCTGATAGAGCGTTGCGGCCTGGATTGCTTCCGGCGTATCGGTCTGAAGATTGCCGTCGTCGATCGTGCTCTTGCCATAGCCGAGCATGAGGCTGGCCCAAACAGGCGTATTGGCGTTCTTCATACCGCGGGCAACAAACCCGTATGTACCCTTGCTCGCATCGGTGAGTTTTTCTGCAGCGCTCACCAGTTCATCGAAGGATTTCGGATATTCGATGCCCTTGGCGGCAAAGAGTTCCTTGTTCCAATACAGAATCCAGTAATCCACCGAGAACGGCAGACCGCCGAAACGGCCGTTCTTGTCCTTGGCAAAGGCAAGACCCGCTTCGGCAAAATCGCTTTCGACCAGTGACGGCTCGGTGAGCGAGGGGTCCTTCAGGAACGGTGTCAGGTCGGCAAGCCAGCCACCCTTCTCGAACTGCCGCTTCTGCACGTGATAGCTGATATGGATGACATCGAAGCTCGGCTTGCCGGAGGTCAGTTCGATCACGGCTTTCTGGCGCTGCTGCTGTTCCGGCGTCTGCTCGGAATTGACCTTGATTCCGGTCAATTCCTCGAATTCCTTCTGGTACTTTTGCAGAATATCGCCGCGCGGGCTCTTGATCAGGTTCACCTCAAGGGTCGTGCCTGCAAATTTCTTCCAGTCGACATTGGCGAATGCCGGCTTTAGGCCGGCAAAGCTCGCCGCGCCAAGTGCTGCTGATCCGGCAAGAAATTGCCGGCGTGTCGGTTGAATCCGTTTCATGCTTATCGTCCTCCCATAATCCATTGCAGCGCCGTAACTCCCATTTCCGGCACCGTTGCGTCTAAACCTTCAGAGCGAGATTCCTTGCATTGTTGATATGCTCGGCAATGGCATCCATCGCCGTTTGCGGGTTGCGGGTCTCGATTGCCGCAATGACCGCCAGATGCTCGCGCATCACCGGAATAACGCGGCCGGTGATGCGAAACCGCTCCTGATTGATCAAGCGCATCTTGATGGCATTGATCCGATAGGCTTTCGAAATGATCCCATTGCCAAGGGAATCGATGATTGTGTCATGCAGCGACCAATCGATCGCCTGTGCGTGCAGTTCAAGCTCGGGCGTCTCTCCGTCCCTGAGAGCCTTCTCCAAGGTCTCTTCATGTTCGCGCCGCAACCTGGCCAACACCTCATCGGAAGCGGAAACACAGAACAGCGCAATCGCTTCCTTCTCCATGAAGACGCGGAACTGGAAGGCTTCGCGGATCAGATTGATATCGATATGCGCAATCTGTATCCCGCGCTGCGGCACCGTCTTCACCAACCCCTCAGCTTCGAGACGGGGCACAACTTCGCGGATGGCGCCGAGCGGCATGCCGGTCATGGCAACAAGCTGGCGTTGCGACACGAACTGCCCCGGATGAAAGTCACGAGCCAGAAGATGTTCCGTGAAACTCGCATAGGCTTTCTCACGCAATCTTACCGGCTCGCCGCTGTCATCCATGCCTGTTCCTCCTCAGGACGCCTTCACGATTCCCCGTCAGGCAGCCGCCGCGACAAACAGACGATCAAAGACTGCTGTCAGATGCTTGCGATCGCCGTCCGGCAAGGCTTCGAGCGGGCCACGCGTCCGCCGCCAGCCTTCTTCGCCCTGGTGATGGGCAACCATCGCCTTCACAGCCGGAATCACCGGATATTTCACCAGTTCATTGACAGCCGCAACCACCTCTTCATCATCGCGCCCTTCATCGATCATGCGCACGAGACGTTCGGGATAGATATTGGCCAGACCCGAGATGGCACCCTGCCCGCCGAGCCGCACGCCTGCAGCAAGACTGCGTTCATCGCCGATCAGGATGGCAAGGTCATTGTGCCGCGCCAGCATCTTTTCCGTATAGCTCCAGTTGCCGGAAGAATCCTTGACCCCGGCAATCGCACCAGGGAAGGCCTCACGCAACCGGCTGACCAGATCAACCGAAATCTCGACTGCCGTCACCGAGGGCAGATTATACAGAATGATGCCGCGCACATCCGCACCGATTGCCTTGAACGCCGCCGCATGCCAGTCAAACAGGCCGTCATCGCTGACATTCTTGAAATAGGACGGCGGCGCCAGGAGAATACCGCGGCATCCCGCATCCAGTGCAAACCGTGCCTGCTCTGCCGCATCGACATGCGAATTGGCCATGATGCCAACGACAATCTGCGACGGCGCGATGCCTGCCGCAATAAATCCCTTGATGACGGCCTGGCGCTCATGGATACCGATGGATGAGCCCTCGCCCGTCGTCCCGAAGAGGGTGACGCTGCTGCAGCCGCGCTGCAGACAGGTTTTTGCATGGTGAATTGCCGAGGGCAGATCAATTGCCAGCGCCGCATCAAACGGCATCGTCAATGCCGCAGAAAGTCCAAACCGTTCAACCCGAGACAATGATTTTCCTCCCACCCTCTCAATGCATAAAGACTACTAACATGTTAGTTGATAGTCAACATGCTGTCACATACATTTTTGCGAGCATGGATACAAATGTTATGAATTGAACAGCAAGTGCTCGACTTCGTTCCGCGTCGGCGCACCGGCGCGTCCGCCAAACCGGGTGCATTTGATCGCCGCCGCCGCGCTGGCAAAACGCATGATCTCCTCCATGCCATGCCCTTCGGCCAGCGCCAGCGCGAAGGCGCCGTGAAACACATCCCCGGCGGCCAGCGTGTCCACGGCATCAACGGCAAAAGCGGGTATATGGTGTACAATTCCCGCTTCGCCGCCGGACCAGTAGCAGCCCTTGCCGCCGCCGGTGACCGCGACAAAACCGCGATACCGGGCCGCCAAGGCAATGACGGCACGCTCGATATCCGCCTCACCGGTGATGATTTCGGCTGCCGGTTCCGAGGCGACAATGTGCGATGCAAGCGGCAGCAGCCGCTCAAGGGTTTCCAGCGGCGCAACATCGGCATCGAGCACGCCATGAATGCCAGCGTCGCGCGCCGCCCTGAGCGCAGTGGCAGCAGCCAGCGGCCAGCGAACATCAGTCATCACCACATCGAATGCGCCGCCTTCGATGGGCGGGATTTGTTCCGGCGCGCTCAACAGGGTCTTGTCATAGAAGGGCACGATCATGCGCTCACCCGACCTGTCGACAAAGATCGAGGAAAAAGCCGAGCGCGCACCTTGGATGCGGCGGACAAAGGTGCAGTCGACCCCTTCCTCCACCAGCTCAGCGACCACGCGATCGCCGACATGGTCCAGCCCCGCCGACGCCCACAAAGACGCGCTGCCGCCCAGCCTTGCAATGGTTGCCGCCTGGCTCGATGCCATGCCTGCTGCGATCTCCACGGCCTCCTGCGGGATGAACTTGCCGGGACCGGGCGGCAGGGTTTCCAGCCGGAAGATGGTGTCCATCGTCAGGGCACCAACGCACAGAATCCTTGGCTTCGTATTTGCCGGCATCGTCACACTATCCATATTGGCTGAATCAGCAGAAGGGTCAGGCGATAAGGAAACGTTTCATCGAGCAGGTCAAGCCGGGGGAAGCCATGGAATTTTTCGTGGAACGCCGGGAGAACCAGCGGACCAAACGATTGCCGATTGATCCCGGCAGCCCTATGGTCGCCGTCCGATCAAGTTTGATGAGACCAGTATGACTGCCACAACTGCCCGTATTGCGCGTATCATTGCCACCGAGATCAATGCCAGGCCCGAACAGGCCAATGCGGCGATCGAACTGCTGGACGGCGGCGCGACCGTTCCGTTCATTGCCCGCTACCGCAAAGAGGTGACGGGCGGGCTAGACGATACGCAGCTGCGGCTTCTCGACGAACGGCTCATCTACCTGCGCGAGCTTGACGCCCGGCGCGATACCATCATCGAGTCCATCCGCAGCCAGGGCAAGCTGACTGACGAGCTGGAAACCAAGATCCTGGCGTCCGCCACCAAGGCCGAGCTTGAGGACATTTATCTGCCCTACAAACCCAAGCGGCGCACGCGGGCCGAAATTGCCCGCGAACGCGGATTGGGGCCGCTGGCTGAAACGATTCTCGCCGACCGCCGCAGCGTTCCATCAGAACTGGCCCAGACTTTTCTTTCGGCGGATGTGCCGGATGTGAAAACGGCGCTGGATGGCGCACGCGATATTCTGGTCGAAACCTTCTCCGAAAATGCCGATCTCGTCGGCCGCCTGCGCAACCACATGAAGGACAAGGCTGTTCTGCGCGCCAAGGTCGCCGACGGCAAGCAGGAAGCGGGCGCAAAATTCTCCGACTATTTCAACCATTTCGAACGCTGGGCGACCGTCCCCAGCCATCGCGCCCTCGCCATGCTGCGCGGGCGCAACGAAGATGTGCTTTCCCTCGAGATCGAAGTCGATGCCGACGACACCTCTGCGGTGAAGCCGGTGGAACGCATGATCGCCGGCGCCTATGCAATATCTCCGAGTGGAACCGCCGCCGACAGCTGGCTGATGGACGTCGTCCGCTGGGCCTGGCGGGCACGGCTGTCGCTCAACCTTTCCATCGACCTGATGACACAGATGCGTGAAAAGGCGGAGGAAGAGGCGATCCACGTTTTCGCCCGCAATCTGAAAGACCTTCTGCTGGCGGCACCGGCCGGATCGCGCGCAACGATGGGCCTCGATCCCGGCATCCGCACCGGCGTGAAAGTGGCTGTCGTCGATGGCACCGGCAAGGTTCTCGACACGACGACCGTCTATCCCTTTCCGCCGCGCAACGATCTGCGTGGAACCCAGGCCGAACTCGCGCGGCTGGTCGGCAAGCACAGGATCGAGCTGATCGCGATCGGCAACGGGACCGGCAGCCGCGAGACAGAGCGCCTTGTTGCGGACATGCTTGCCGACATGCCCTCGCCCAAGCCGCTGAAAGTGATCGTCAGCGAGGCCGGTGCATCCGTTTATTCGGCATCGGCAACTGCTGCCGCAGAATTCCCGGATATCGACGTATCGCTCAGAGGCGCTGTTTCCATTGCCCGGCGCCTGCAGGACCCGCTGGCGGAACTCGTCAAGATCGAGCCCAAATCCATCGGCGTCGGCCAGTACCAGCACGACGTCGACCAGTATCGCCTGGCCCGCTCGCTCGACGGTGTTGTCGAAGACGCAGTGAATGCGGTCGGCGTCGACCTCAACACCGCATCGGCGCCACTGCTGGCCCGCATTTCGGGTCTGGGAACGTCGCTGGCAGAAGCCGTGGTCGCTTACCGCAACGACGTCGGTCCGTTCAAAACCCGCCGCGACCTCCTGAAAGTCGCACGGTTGGGGCCGCGTGCCTTCGAACAATGTGCCGGCTTCCTGCGTATTCCCGACGGCACCGAGCCGCTGGACGCTTCGGCGGTTCATCCGGAGGCTTACGGCGTCGCCAAGAAGATTGTCAGCGCCTGCGGCCGTGATGTGCGTTCGCTCATGAATGACAGCACCGCCCTGAAGGCGCTCGATCCGCGCCTCTTCGTCGACGAGCGATTCGGCCTGCCGACGGTTCGCGACATCATCGCCGAGCTGGAAAAGCCCGGCCGCGATCCGCGGCCGCAGTTCAAAACCGCGGCCTTTGCCGATGGTATCGACAACATCAAGGACCTGAAGCCGGGAATGATGCTGGAAGGAACGGTCACCAATGTGGCTGCCTTCGGCGCCTTTGTGGACATCGGCGTGCATCAGGACGGATTGGTGCACCTGTCACAACTGGCAGACCGTTTCATCAAGGACGCCCATGAGGTCGTCAAGGCGGGGGATGTGGTGAAAGTCCGCGTTGTGGATATCGACGTCAAGCGCAACCGCATCAGCCTGACCATGCGCAAGGATGGTAGTGCCCCTGCCCCAAGGGAGCAAAGGGCTGACAACGCCAGCTTCAAGCCGAAACCGGCAGCGCAGGGCAAACCGCAGGCATCAACAACACAGGGTGCTTTCGGCGCGGCGCTCGCGGATGCACTTCGGAAGAAATAGTCCCGTCAGTGCATGTCCATCGGCGTCTTATGCGCAGCGATATCGTGCGGCAGGATTGTTTGCCGCTCGATCATGCGATGGACCCGGATTTCGCCGCCCCGATGCAGTGCGCGGATCCGGTCGCCAACCGCCGCATCCGCCTGCGTTCGCCGCTGGTTGTGGCGGACATATTCGACCCAGGTGGGCGTGTGATAGGTTTCGGTCCAGATTTCCGGTTTCTCGAGATCGCGCATCAGCGCCCATTGCCCCGCGCCGTCGCGGATCCGCACACGCCGCCGGTCTGACATCAGCGCGAGGAACTCGGGAATGTCTTCTTCGGCGATCTCGTAGTCGATCATGATGACAATCGGACCACTGCGCGGCTTCAGGTCAAGCGCCAGCAGCGGTTCGCTGAACCGGTTGAGCGGATCGAGATTGAGCGACTTGAACTCCGGCAGGGCGTAGCGCAGGCCAATCACTGCGCCGAGCAGCATGAGCACACCGGAAGCGATCAGAGCCCTGTCCGCGCCATATTGCTCGGCCGCCGCCCCCCAGAGCCAGCTGCCGGCGGCAATACCCGCAAATGTCGTCGTCTGATAGAGCGACAGGGCCCGGCCCACCACCCAGCGCGGCGTCGACAGCTGCACCGTGACATTGAACAGCGAGAGGGCAAGGACCCAGCAGGCCCCGGCCAGCAGCAGGGCGATATTGGTCGGCCACACCGACGTGCTGATCGCCGTCACCGCCGCGCTCACCGCAAACCCCGCAAAGGCATACCGCACGATGGCCTCGCTCGAGAGGAATTCACGCAGGCGTGCACTGAGCAGCGCACCGCCGATGGCACCGATACCGAACGAGCCGAGCATGACACCGTAGGTCAGAGGACCGCCATGGACGAGATCGCGGGCAACCAGCGGCAGGAGCGCCAGAATCGCACTGGCTGAAAGACCGAAGACAAAGCCGCGAATGACTACCTTGCCGATATTGGGCGACATGGCGACGTAGCGCAGGCCCGCCGAAATGGCGCGGCCGAGCGATTCGCGCGGCAAGGGGCTCGGATCGATTTTCGGCTGCCAGCGCATCAGGGCATAGATCACGGCGAAATAGCTGGCCGCGTTGACCGCAAACGTCGCCGCGGCACCGGCAACCGCAACAATGAGACCGCCAATGGCCGGACCGACGCTGCGCGTGATGTTGAAGCCCATGCTGTTCAGCGCCACCGCATTGGGCAGATCGTCCCGGGGAACCATGTCACCGACCGAGGCCTGCCAGGATGGATTGTTGAGAGCCGTCCCGCAGCCCAGCAGAAAGGTGAATGCCAGGAGAAGCCAGGGGGTGATGAGCCCGAGATAGGCAAAAACCGTTAGAAACGCTGAAACGATCAGCATGAACCACTGTGCCACCAGCATCACCTTGCGCCGGTCGAAATTGTCCGCCAGCGCGCCGGAGACCAGGGAAAAGATCATGATGGGCAGTGCCGTGGAGGCCTGCACAAGTGCCACCATGTTCACCGAATCAGAAATCGATGTCATCATCCATGCGGCACCCACCGCCTGGATCAGCGAGCCGAAATTGGAGACCAGGCTCGCGATCCAGATAGTGCGGAACGTGTCGTGCCTGAACGGGGCCAGTGGTGATGATCGGTCCGCCACCTCGTCTGCTTTCTCTTCGCTGTGCGTTGCAAATCACTTACAGACAGTTATAGGCCTGACGTATCGGATTGCCAGCGGCCAAATGGCTTCGCCGGTATTTTCGATAGCCTGGCAACCAGTTCCAAGAACGAACCGGCCATTTCCGCCCATTAAATTCGTGTATGGAAGATAAAATGCGGCGCAGTGCAAAAACCATCCGAACAGGGGTTTTCATCCTGAACGAATTGGACTATATGACCCCGCACCGGCTTAATCAGCCACCGCCCAAAAGCGGTTGTTGGGGAATAGGTTAACGGTAGACCCACGGACTCTGACTCCGTTAGTCCTGGTTCGAATCCAGGTTCCCCAGCCACTTTTTCCATTCACACTCCCCCAGCTATATTCTGACATCGATCGTTGTTGACTTTCGATCCAGCGCGGCTGACACCTTACGGGAGCATATTGCGGAAACGCCTTCAGCGGTTGTGACAGTACAATGAGCAGTCTGAAATTTGGCACAAGCGGCCTTCGCGGTCTTGTAACCGAACTACCTGATGAGGTCTGCAAAGCCTATACGCTCGCATTCCTGACACACATGCAGAAAGTCAAAGGCGTTGCGTCCGGCAGCCCTTTGCTCGTTGGTTACGATCTGCGTTCCAGCAGTCCGTGCATGGCGGCCGCGTGCATGGCGGCCGCAGAATCTTTTGGAATGCAGGTGGAAAACTGCGGCCCCTTGCCGACACCGGCACTGGCGTTTCGCGCGCTCAGCCTGAAGGCACCGGCCATCATGGTCACCGGCAGCCATATTCCCGCCGACCGGAATGGCCTGAAGTTCTACCGGCCCGACGGCGAGATCGACAAGGCCGATGAAGCCGGCATCCTGGCTGTCCTTGATCTGGAGGCGAAAAAGCCGACAGGCCCCGACGGGCAGGCAGCAATCGTGCCGGATGCGCTGCAACATTACATCAAGCGAAGCATCTCCGTTCTGCGCCAGGAGGCTTTGGCCGGCACGAGAATCGGCGTTTATCAGCACAGCTCCGTTGCGGGCGATCTGATCGTCACCATCCTGCAGAACCTCGGCGCCGATGCCGTGGCGCTTGGGCGTTCCACCGTATTCGTGCCCGTTGACACCGAAGCTCTCCGTCCCGAAGATATCGCATTTGCCACCGATGCCTGCAAAAGACACAAGCTCGACGCGCTGGTTTCGACCGATGGCGATGCCGACCGGCCGCTTGTTGCCGATGAAAATGGTGTTTTTCTGCGCGGCGACAGCGTCGGCCTTCTGACAGCACATTTTCTCGATGCGGATGCGGTCGTAACGCCCGTCACCTCCAATACGGCCATTGAGCTGAGCGGTCTCTTCACGAAAGTCTACCGGACGCGCGTCGGATCGCCCTATGTGATCGAAGGCATGGAGCAGGCCAGCAGGGATGGGTTCCGGCGAATCGTCGGTTTTGAAGCCAATGGCGGGGTACTTCTGGGTTCATCCCTCGCCATGAACGGCGCAACATTGGAGGCCTTGCCAACCCGCGACGCCATGCTGCCCATCCTCAGCGTTCTGGGCATGGCGGCCCGTAGGGGTGTTCCGGTGTCGGCGCTGCTTAGGGATCTGCCCTCGCGCTTTACGCGCAGCGGCCGGCTCGAGCATGTTGCATCGACGGCCAGCGGCCCCTTCCTGCAGGGTCTGCTTGACGGTGCGCGCCGCGACGCCTTCTTCGCGCCGGTCGGCACGATCAGGGAAAGCGATGCCATTGACGGCCTGCGTGTCGTCCTTTCGACGGGCGACGTCATTCACTATCGGGCATCGGGCAATGCGCCTGAGCTGCGCTGCTATGCCGAGGCATCCAATGATGGCCGCGCCGAAGACCTGCTTGATTGGGGGTTGGCGCGTGCCCGTGCAATGCTGGGCACGCATTCATAGCCTGGGGCTTTTACCGCTCGCTCGGCTGCAAAAGCCGTTTGACCGTTGATATGGTCGACTGTTCCCAGGACGGCGCCTGCCAGCCGAACACGGCATGGAATTTTTCAGTGCTGAGACGCGAGTTCAGCGGGCGGCGGGCTTTCGTCGGATATTCCGACGTCAGGATGTCCTTCACCTCGGCGAACGGGCCCTGCTCATCCCGACTGGCCTGAAAGATCGCCCGCGCGAAGGTGCTCCAGTTCGTGCTGCCCGTTCCCGCGAGATGATAGACACCAAATGCATCGAACTGCGGGTCCGTACGAAGGCGGTTTGCGGCGTGCAGGATGCCGTCGGCAGTATCGATGGCCGATGTCGGGTTTCCCCATTGATCGGATACCACCGACAGGCTGTCCCGGCTTGCAGCCAGATGCAGCATGGTTTTGACAAAATTCTTACCGAAGGGACTGTAAAGCCAAGCGGTGCGCAGGATAAGGTGTCTGCTGTTGACCGCGGCGACCAAAGCCTCACCGGCGAGCTTGGTCTGGCCGTAAACGCCGTGCGGTCCTGTCGGGTCATCTTCCGTATAGGCAGTGTCACCTTCGCCAGCGAACACATAATCGGTTGAAAGATGAATAACCGGCGCACCAGCCCGCGCCGCAGCCGCGGCAACAGCTCCGGCACCGGCCGCATTGATGGCATGGGCCAATTCAGGTTCATCCTCCGCCTGATCGACAGCCGTATAGGCCGCAGCAGATACGACGAGATCTGGTTTCGCCGTAGCGATCGCATCGAAGACGGTATCCGGCCGCGCCAGATCAAAATCCGGGCGTCCAAGGGTCAGGAGCGTTATTTCGGGGTGCAGGCGGGCGCGTTCGACCAGACTGCGGACAACCTGCCCGTCCCGGCCCGTTACGACAATTTTCATGCCGTCCCCTTCTTCAGGGAGACAGAGCCAAGCCGTTCACCCGCATAGCTTCCGCTGCGGATCGGCTCCCACCACCACGTGTTGTCGAGATACCATTGTATGGTCCGTTCCAAACCGCTGTCGAAGGTTTCGGCCGGTTTCCAGCCGAGTTCACGTTCGATCTTCGACGCATCGATGGCATAGCGGCGGTCATGTCCGGGACGGTCGGTCACGAATGTGATGAGATCCCGGTAACGCGCGCCGCCCTTGCGCGGACGCTTGTTGTCGAGAATATCGCAAATGGTTTCAACAACGCTGAGATTGGTGCGCTCCGCACGCCCGCCAATATTGTAGCTTTCGCCCGGCTTGCCTTTGGTCACCACCAGTTCCAATGCCCGCGCATGATCCTCGACGAACAACCAGTCGCGAACATTTGCGCCTGCGCCGTAGACGGGCAATGGCTTCTCATCGAGCGCATTGAGAATAACAAGCGGAATGAGCTTTTCCGGAAAATGGAAGGGACCATAATTGTTCGAGCAGTTCGACAGAACCACCGGCAGACCATATGTCTCGTGCCACGCGCGGACCAGATGATCCGAGGCTGCCTTTGACGCCGAATAGGGAGACGACGGAGCGTAAGGCGTTTCTTCGGTAAAGATGCCGCTGTCGAACGGCAAATCCCCGAAAACCTCGTCCGTGGAAATGTGGTGAAAGCGGAATTCGGACTTGGCGGGTTCGGGCAGATCACGCCAATAGGCCAGCGCCGCATTCAGCATGCGGAATGTACCCACGATATTGGTCTCGATGAACGCCGCAGGGCCGTCAATGGAGCGATCCACGTGGCTCTCGGCCGCCAAATGCATGACCGCTTCGATCTTTTCGGTGCGAAGCACGTCAAGAGTGGCGGCGTCATCGCAGATATCAGCTTCAACGAAGCTGTAGTTGGGATAATTCTCGATCTGGCGAAGCGATGCGAGATTGCCCGCATAAGTCAGCTTGTCGACGTTGACGACCTGGTTGCGGGGATTGGACGCGAGATGGCGGCAGACCGCCGATCCGATAAAGCCCGCACCACCCGTGACTAGAATTCTCATGAAAAAGCCTCTCCCTCAGGGAAAAATATCGGAACCGTCAAGCAGTGGTGCTTTCCGGTCCTTGTCGGAAAGCTGAAGCGTGGAAGCCTCCAGCGGCCAGTCAATGCCAATCGAAGGATCGTCGAAGCGGATACCACGGTCGTGTTGCGGCGAGTAATAATCCGTCACCTTGTAAATCACCTCGGTGTTCTCTTCCAAAGTGACGAAACCGTGGGCAAAGCCCTTCGGGACCAGAATCTGGTTCCATTTGGCTGCCGAGACTTCAAGCGAAACCCATTTTCTGAACGTCGGGGAGCTTTTGCGAATATCGACGACCACATCGAGAATGGAGCCCTTGACCACGCGCACCAGCTTGTCCTGTGCGCGCGGCGGGAGCTGATAATGCAGGCCGCGCAACACGCCCTTTGCAGCGGAGAACGAATGATTGTCCTGCACGAACTGCAACGTGATTCCGGCCGCGGCGAAACGCTCCGCATTGTATGTTTCGGAGAAAAAGCCCCGATCGTCGCCAAACTTCGGCGGCAAAATCTCAAGAACGCCCTTGAGGGCGAGAGGCCTGACTTCAATCATTCTGTTCCAATCTCCGCAGCACGCCGCCGCAGATATGCGGCGTATTCGGTCTTGCCCATTTTTGCTGCTCTTTCAAGTACCTGATCGGCATTCAACCAGCCCCATTCCAGGCCGATTTCCTCCGGACATGCAATCTTGATGCCCTGCCGGTGTTCGATTGTCCGGACAAATGACGACGCCTCATGCAAGCTGTCATGGGTACCGGTATCGAGCCATGCATAGCCGCGGCCCAGTTGCTGAACCTGCAATTCCCCGCGTTCCAGATAAATATTGTTAACGCTCGTGATTTCCAGCTCTCCGCGCGACGACGGTTCAATCGAGCGCGCAATGTCCACCACATCGTTGCTGTAAAAATACAGCCCCGTCACGGCCCAATGCGACTTGGGGTGCACAGGCTTTTCTTCAATGGACAATGCCTGGCCGGTAACCTTGTCAAAATCCACCACACCATAACGTTGCGGATCGTCGACGTGATAAGCAAATACCATGCCGCCCTTGGTTATCGATGAGGCAACCTGGCATAGCTTGGAAAGGCCATCGCCGAAATAGATGTTGTCGCCCAGAATCATCGCAACACTGTCCTGGCCGATGAAGTCGCGCCCGATGATGAACGCTTCGGCCAGACCATTTGGCTGCGGCTGTTCGGCATAGGAGAAATTGACCCCAAAATCAGCCCCGTCTCCAAGCAGCTTCTGGAAAAGCGGCAAATCATGCGGTGTCGAGATGATCAGAATGTCGCGTATTCCGGCGAGCATCAGAACGCTCAGCGGGTAATAGATCATGGGCTTATCATAGATGGGAAGAATTTGCTTCGACACCGCGATCGTTAGTGGATAAAGACGTGTACCGCTGCCCCCGGCTAATATAATACCCTTCATGCGATCGCTTCCTTATGTCAATGCTACAAACTGAGCCGATATATAACGCCCTAAGTGGCCACACTTGGTTTCATGCAAAGATGGCGAAATGCGGTTCACCGGTCATTGAAAAACCATTTGGCGACAACAGAAAGACAAGTCAACCGGAAGTAAATGAGAAGACGGCGTGACCCGGATGTTTCCGGCCACGCAACCTATTGTTTTTACATCATGATTCTTGTCTAGAATCAAATATGCGGCCCAGGCAATACGGAACCTTAAATGCGAATTGAACAGCAGCCAGAAGTCAGCGCGATCATCGTGACCTATAATCCGGATCTTGCAGGTCTTGCAGCGCTTCTGAACGCGATCACCCCGCAAGTCGCCCGTGTCATCGTCGTTGACAATGGTTCGAAAATGAATCTGGAACAATGGTTTGCAAGCCAGAGCAATCAAGCGGAATTTGTACCGCTTGACGCCAATTACGGTATTGCCAAAGCGCAGAACGTTGGGATCGACCGCGCACGCGCATCGGGTTTAAGCTTTGTTCTCCTGCTCGACCAGGACAGCATACCGGCACCAGACATGGTGGCCACGCTGCTGTCAGCGGCAAAGGCCCAGATTGCCAAAGGGGTGAAGCTCGGATGTGTCGGTCCGCGTTATGAGGACTCGCGGCAAAAGAATCCGCCTCCATTCATCAAAACAGAAGGATTGCGGCTTCGGCGGCAGACCTGTGACACGGCCGATGCGGTCGTCGATGTCGATTATCTCATAGCGTCGGGCTGCCTCATTCCGACAGCGACCCTTGATGACGTCGGCGGCATGAAAGAGGAACTTTTCATCGACTATGTCGACATCGAATGGGGCCTGCGGGCGCAACACATGGGATACCAATCCTTTGGGGTTTGCGCCGCCGAAATGCAGCATGACCTGGGTGACAACCCGATAAAGTTTCGTGGACGGTTCATTCCGGTGCACAGCCCGTTGCGGCACTACTACCATTTCCGCAATGCCGTCTGGCTTTACCGGCAGCCGTGGCTGCGCGCCAACTGGAAGATCGTCGATGCGGTGCGCCTGGTCCGGAAATTTGTGTTCTACAGTATCTTTACAGTGCCAAGGCTGCAGCACGCCGGGATGATGACGCTGGGCATTTTTCACGGGCTTTTCGGCCGCATGGGAAAGAAACCGAGCAATGGTTGAACGGAGCCTTGCCGCCATGTCCCCGGACTTCGACCTCACCATAGGGGTGGTCATTTTCAAACCTGAACAGGCCGTGCTCGCGGCCACACTGACGAGCCTTCGGAAAGCAGTGGAGACGATTGCCCCGCTTCGCGCCAAACTCTATGTGATCGACAATTCGCCCGAGCCTGCAGACCACGGCTGGATGAGAAATCTGCTGCCTGGCCTGCCGCTTGAGATCATCGCAGGGCACGGCAATGTCGGCTTTGGTGCCGCCAACAACATGGTTCTGGACAAGGCGGGGAAATTTCACCTCGTCTTGAATCCCGATGTGGAAATGGAGCCGGATGCCCTGAAGCAGGCATTGATCTTCATGAGCGGTGCGCCGGAAACGGGGCTGATCACGCCCAAGGCGTTCAATCCGGACGGGAGCACGCAATATCTCTGCAAGCGCTATCCCGCAGTCTTCGACCTGCTTCTTCGCGGTTTTGCGCCTGCCGGCATCAAGGCAATGTTCCGCCGGCGCCTTGAACGGTACGAAATGCGCGACGAGATCGCCAATACCCCGTTCTGGGACCCGCCCATTGTCAGCGGATGCTTCATGTTTTTCCGCGGCGATGTTTACAGGCAGCTGGACGGTTTTGATTCCCGCTACCTCCTGTATTTCGAGGATTTCGATATTTCCCTGCGCGTTCGCAAGATAGCGCGCATTGCCTATGTGCCAGCGGTCAGGATCGTGCATGAAGGCGGCCGGGCCGCAAGCAAGGGCCTTTGGCACATCCGACAGTTCCTCCGCTCCGCATTGATATTCTACAGGACCTATCCTCTGAAGCTTTTCTAGGCGGCTCTACTTGTCGCGGCCGTCAATCTGACGGTTTATTGCCAGGGCGATCAGCGTGCATGCGGCACCCGACAGGAGATAGGCTCCGCTCGCGATGAGACCAAAGCGGCTCGACAGGATCAAGGCGACAAGCGGCGCGAAACCTGCACCGAACAGCCATGCGAGGTCCGTTGTCAGCGCCGATCCCGTATAGCGGTACCGCCTGGAAAAATTCGATGCGACTGAGCCGGAGGACTGGCCGAACGACAGGCCAAGAAGCAGGAAGCCGAAGACCATGAAGATAATTTCGCCGATATCGCCGCCGTCAAGCAACTGAGGGGCGAACCCGCTGAACACGGCAATGGCGATGGCTGTGGCAATGAGCAACCGGCTCCGGCCAACGCGATCAGCAATATTTCCCGAAGCAAAGATCGCCAACACGCCGACGGCCGCACCAATCGTCTCGATCATGAGGAAGCGTGCCGGTCCCTGGTCCGTGAAGAGAAAAACCCATGACAGGGGAAACACCGTCACCATATGGAAGAGTGCGAAACTGGCCAAAGGCGCAAAGGCACCGATGACCACGTGGCGGCCCTCTGTCTGCAATGTGTCGCTGACCGTCGTCGGCTGCAGTTCCCGGCGCTTGAAGAGCTCGGCATATTGTTCCGTCACGACCATGCGCAGGCGCGCGAACAGCGCCACCACATTGATGGCAAAGGCGACGAAGAAGGGATAACGCCAGCCCCACTCCAGGAAATCCTGCGCGGAAAGGTGTGAGACAAAGAATGCAAACAGGCTGGCCGCAACCATCAGTCCGAGCGGAGCCCCAAGCTGCGGAATCATGGCGTACCAACCGCGGCGGCGTTCCGGCGCATTCAGCGCAAGGAGGGAGGCAAGACCGTCCCATTCACCACCCAGCGCCAGGCCCTGGCCGAGACGGAAAAGCGCAAGAAGCAGCGCCGATATCCAGCCCACCTGCTCGTAACCCGGCAGAAAGGCAATCGCCACCGTCGAGCTTCCCAGGAGGAACAGGGTAATGGTGAGCTTGACCCCACGGCCATAGGTACGGTCGATGGCCATGAAGATCACTGTCCCAAGCGGACGCGCAATGAATGCGAGCGCAAAAATCGCAAAGGAATAGAGCGTGCCCGTCAGCGGATCGACATAGGGAAAGACCAGCTTGGGAAAGACCAGTACGGAGGCGATGGCGTAGACGAAAAAGTCGAAGAACTCCGACGTACGCCCGATGATGACACCGATGGCGATCTCACCGACATTGACATCCTCGTGGCCATGCAGGCCCTTCACGTCACGTCCGTGCGTCGTCGATGAGGGCACCCCTATTTCCGCGCTCATGTCTCGTTGCGCTCCTCAATCCTGATTTGGCAGCTGCTGACGTCAAGCCGCGTTCACGGCTTATGCTAGCATCTCCTTTATCATTGTGACACATTGGGGAAGGATTGGGCAAATTGTCCAATGTCACTTTGAATGGGGTGCCGTTACGGATGGCGCAAATTAGCGCCGTTATCATGACAGGAACGACCTTGAAACGTTTTCTTGCCGTCGCCATACTTCCATTTCTCACCATGCTGACCGCATGCAATGCCGTCGTCATGAGTCCGTCTGGCGACGTAGCTGCACAGCAGCGGGATCTCATCGTCATCTCGACCATCCTGATGCTGATAATCATCGTACCCGTCATGCTGTTGACGGTGTTTTTCGCATGGCGTTATCGCCAATCCAATACAGAGGCACGCTACGAGCCCGATTGGGATCACTCGACGCAACTGGAACTGATCATCTGGGCCGCGCCGCTCCTCATCATCATCTGCCTTGGCGCGCTGACATGGATGGGCACGCATCTGCTCGATCCCTACCGCCCGCTGGATCGCATTGCGCCCGGCAGGCTGGTCGACAAGCAGGTCAAGCCCCTGCAGGTGGAAGTCGTGGCGCTCGACTGGAAGTGGCTGTTCATCTATCCGGAATATGGTGTGGCGACGGTCAACGAACTGGCCGCCCCGGTGGATCGGCCAATCGATTTCCGTCTGACATCGTCGGCGGTCATGAACTCATTCTACATTCCGGCCCTTGCAGGCCAGATCTACACCATGCCGGGTATGCAGACGAAACTCAGCGCCGTGATCAATCATCCCGGCACCTTCGAAGGCTTCTCGGCGAACTATAGCGGTGCGGGCTTCTCAGGCATGAAATTTGCCTTCCTTGGCCTGTCCGATGCCGATTTTGACAAGTGGATGGCCGACGTGAAAGCGCAGGGCGCCAAGCTGGATCGCAACGCCTATCTCGAACTTGAACGGCCCAGCGAAAACGAGCCGGCGCGCCGTTTCGGCAGTGTCGAGACACAGCTCTTTACTGCCGTGCTCAACCGCTGCGTCGAGCTTGGCAAAATGTGCATGGACGAGATGAGCTCGATCGATGCCAAGGGCGGGCTCGGGCTTGCCGGCATCAACAATGTCCACCCGCTCGAGTATGACAAATACAGGCGACGCGGCGCCATTTTTGCTCCGCCGACAACCTATGTCGCACGGATATGCACGACGGAAGAGGAAGAGAGAATGCGTGCGGCCGCACAATCTCCACTGCTGTCACCACGCGACTCCTCACCAATACTCGGTGCCGGACTGCCACGCCCAACTGCCCCACTGTTCGGCGTACAGCGCCGTCCATCGAATTCCTGAACGGATTGAGTCCGACATGTTTGATAATCCCGATCTTCTCAAGGCGGTCTTCGGCCGGTTGACCCTGGAATCCTTCCCGTATCATGAGCCGATCCTGGTCGGCACATTTGCCATGGTGGCCCTCGGCGGTTTGGCACTGGTGGGGCTTCTCACCTATTACCGCCTCTGGGCCTACCTCTGGCGCGAATGGTTCACCAGCATCGACCACAAGCGCATCGGCATCATGTACATGATCCTCGGCATCGTCATGCTGCTGCGCGGCTTCGCCGACGCCATCATGATGCGCCTGC
Source organism: uncultured Phyllobacterium sp. (assembly GCF_902479695.1). Classification (NCBI taxonomy): domain Bacteria; kingdom Pseudomonadati; phylum Pseudomonadota; class Alphaproteobacteria; order Hyphomicrobiales; family Phyllobacteriaceae; genus Phyllobacterium; species uncultured Phyllobacterium sp. The sequence goes on from NZ_CABSQF010000001.1 coordinate 48,843, forward strand.
AACAGGCCATGGCCTTCGGCGGCTCCGAGGGCTATCTCCCGGCCCACCACTATGACCAGGTGTTCACCGCCCACGGCGTGATCATGATTTTCTTCGTGGCCATGCCGCTTGTCACCGGTCTGATGAACTTTGTCGTTCCACTGCAGATCGGCGCGCGCGACGTGTCGTTCCCGTTCCTCAACAATTTCAGTTTCTGGATGACCACGGCCGGGGCGATCCTCGTCATGATGTCCCTGTTTGTCGGGGAATTCGCCAAGACCGGCTGGCTCGCCTATCCGCCGCTTTCCAACATCGGATACAGTCCCGATGTCGGGGTGGACTATTACATATGGGCGCTGCAGATCGCGGGTATCGGCACGCTCCTGTCCGGCGTCAATCTGGTGGCGACCATCGTCAAGATGCGCGCGCCCGGCATGACCATGATGAAGCTGCCGGTCTTTACCTGGACCGCGCTCTGCACCAACGTGCTGATCGTGGCCGCCTTCCCGGTATTGACCGCCGTTCTCGCCCTGCTCAGCCTTGATCGTTATGTCGGCACGAACTTCTTCACCAATGATTTCGGCGGCAATCCGATGATGTATGTCAACCTCATCTGGATCTGGGGTCATCCTGAGGTTTACATTCTCATTCTGCCGGCTTTCGGCATCTTTTCCGAGGTCACGTCCACGTTCTCCGGCAAGCGTCTGTTCGGCTACACGTCGATGGTCTATGCCACGGTCGTCATCACCATCCTCGCCTATCTCGTCTGGCTGCACCACTTCTTCACCATGGGCTCCGGCGCCAGCGTGAATTCCTTCTTCGGCATCACGACGATGATCATCTCGATCCCCACCGGGGCCAAGATATTCAACTGGCTGTTCACGATGTATCGTGGGCGCATCCGCTTCGAACTGCCGATGATGTGGACGATTGCCTTCATGCTGACCTTCGTCATTGGCGGCATGACCGGCGTGCTGCTCGCTGTACCTCCGGCAGACTTTGTCCTGCACAACAGCCTGTTCCTGGTAGCGCACTTCCACAATGTCATCATCGGCGGCGTGCTGTTCGGCCTGTTTGCCGGCATCAGCTACTGGTTCCCGAAGGCATTCGGCTTCAAGCTCGATCCGTTCTGGGGCAAGATGTCGTTCTGGTTCTGGGTCATCGGTTTCTACTTCGCCTTCATGCCACTTTATGTACTCGGTCTGATGGGTGTGACCCGGCGCCTGCGCGTGTTCAACGATCCATCGCTGCAGATCTGGTTCGTGATCGCGGCTTTCGGCGCCGTCCTGATCGCCATCGGCATCCTGTCCTTCCTCATCCAGATCTATGTCAGCATCCGCAACCGCGAGAAGCTGGCCGATCTGACAGGCGATCCGTGGGATGGACGCACGCTGGAATGGTCGACCTCGTCGCCGCCACCGGCCTATAATTTCGCCTTCACGCCGGTGGTGCATGACCTCGATGCATGGCACGACATGAAACGGCGCGGCTACACCCGTCCGCTCGAAGGCTTCAAGGCCATCCATATGCCCAGCAACACCGGCACAGGCATCATCCTGGCGGTCCTGAGCATCATCTTCGGCTTTGCCATGATCTGGTACATCTGGTGGCTCGCGGCAGCCAGCTTCATTGCCCTGCTTGCCGTCACCATCGGGCATACCTTCAATTACAAGCGCGACTTCCACATACCGGCGGAGGATGTTGTCCGCACGGAAGGTGAGCGAACCGCTCTTCTCGCAGGAGTTGCACGATGAGTTCACCAGCTTCCGCAGTGCAAGGGGACGGCGCGGCTCCGACGTTCTATCTCGTTGACGAACATGATCATGCCGAAGGCGGCAGCACAATGTTCGGCTTCTGGATTTACCTGATGAGCGACTGCCTCATCTTCGCTGTGCTGTTTGCGACCTATGGCGTGCTTGGCAGCAATTATGCGGCCGGGCCGTCGCCCAAGGATCTCTTCGATCTGCCGCTCGTGGCGCTCAACACGTCGATGCTGCTTTTCTCGTCCATCACCTATGGCTTTGCCATGCTCACCATGGACAAGGGACGGATTGCCGCGACACAGGGATGGCTGGCCGTGACGGGTCTGTTCGGCCTGGCCTTCCTTGGTATCGAGCTCTACGAATTCGCGCACATGATCCATGAGGGCGCAACGCCGCAACGGAGTGCGTTCCTGTCATCGTTCTTCACGCTCGTCGGGACACACGGCCTGCACGTCACCGTTGGCCTGGTCTGGCTGGTCACGCTGATGATCCAGGTCAAGCGCTATGGCCTTATCCAGGCAAACAAGCGCCGGTTGATGTGCCTCAGCCTGTTCTGGCACTTCCTCGACGTCATCTGGATCGGCGTCTTCACCTTTGTCTATCTGATGGGAATGTTGCGATGACACCAGCACATACGGATGATCACGGCCACGCGGAAGACGATGGGCACGCCCATGGTTCCCTGCGATCCTATCTGATCGGCTTTGGCCTTTCGGTCGTCCTTACGGCCATTCCTTTCTGGCTGGTCATGACCGGCGCACTGGACTCCAAACAGGCAACTGCATTCGCGATCATGGCTTTGGCCGTGATCCAGATCGTGGTTCATATGGTGTTTTTCCTGCACATGAATGTTCGCTCGGAAAACGGCTGGAACATGATGGCGTTGATCTTCACACTCGTCCTTGTCGTCATCACCCTGACCGGCTCCCTATGGGTCATGTATCACCTCAATACCAACATGATGCCCGGGCATGACATGAGCCAGATACCGTGATGGTTTGATAGTCGGGGATGGCGCAATGGATGATGCTGGCAAGCCCGCAAGCATGCGGCCCGCGGCTATCTGGCGACTGGGTATCTTCGCCCTTGCGGCTGTTTTGGGTATCGTTCTGCTGTGCGGCCTTGGCATCTGGCAACTGGAGCGGCGCATCTGGAAACTGGACCTGATCGAGCGTGTTGAACACCGGGTCAGCGCACCGGCGAGCCCGGCACCGGGACCAGACGCATGGCCTGCGATAGGCGATCAGGACACCTATCGTCATATCAGTGTAAGAGGGCATTTTCTGCTCAACAGTGATACGCTTGTCAAAGCTGTCACCGAACGTGGCAGTGGTTACTGGGTTATGAGTCCCTTTCGAGCCAATGATGGCTTTCTCGTCCTGATCAATCGCGGATTTGTGCCGGAAGGCTTGGCGGAGAGCGCTTGGCGGGATAGCAATGCTGAAGCCAACAATATGGAGTTGACCGGCCTTTTGCGCGTGACAGAACCTCGGGGTGGCTTTCTCAGGCGCAATGATCCTGGTTCCGAGCGCTGGTTTTCTCGAGATGTCGCAGCAATCGCATCGGCAAAATCCTTGGGTGACATCGCGCCATATTTCATTGATGCCGACGCAAATCCCAAATCACGGCAACCGCCAATCGGAGGATTGACGGTCATCCGTTTTGCCAACAATCATCTGGTTTATGCCATAACATGGTTTGCACTAGCGCTCATGTTGGCCGCGGCTTTGATTTATGTTGGACGGTATGAATGGCAAACCCGCAAAACCATGCGATTGAATCAGGCCTGATATGCTGAACCCAGAGGCGAACCGAGTGGATTCGAACCAAATCCGCCAAACTGAAGACGGCCTGAGCACCAGGCTCCGACCGGCAGCGCCTCCGGCTGACTACACCGCCAACTGGAAGAACATGAACCTGCTGGTCCAGCTGCGCTGGATCGCCGTCATCGGGCAGGTCGTGACCATCGCCGTTGTGCATGAATGGCTCAATCTTGAGTTGCCATTGCTGCCGATGTTCCTGGTTCTGGCGGGTTTGATCGGGCTGAATCTCGCCAGTATCGTCTGGCTCCGCAATGACCAGATCACCACGCCGGCTTCCCTGTTCATTGTCCTGGTCTTCGACGTGGCAGCGCTCACGGCGCAGCTCTATTTGAGCGGGGGCGCAACCAATCCGTTTATCTTTCTGTATCTGCTGCAGGTCACACTCAGCGCCGTCTTGCTTGACGCACGCTTGACCTCGGCAATCGTCGCTATTGCCGGCATAAGTTTTGCCGGCCTTACGGTGTTTTACGAGCCAATCATTCTGCCCGGTCAGGGCCCAGACGAACTTTTCCGCCTTCACATCATCGGCATGCTCATCTGTTTCGTGCTCGACGCCGCCCTGCTCGTTGTCTTCGTTGCCCGCATCAACCGCAACCTGCGTGAGCGCGACGCCAATCTTGCCGCCCTGAAACAGCATGCGGCGGAAGAAGACCATATCGTCCGCATGGGCCTGCTTGCCTCCGGTGCGGCACACGAGCTGGGCACGCCTCTTTCTTCCCTGTCGGTCATCCTCGGAGATTGGCGACGGGTTCCGGCTCTTGCCGCTGATCCCGATCTCGTTCAGGAGATCGATGAAATGCAGGCCGAAGTGCAGCGTTGCAAGGCCATCGTCACGGGCATTCTGCTGGCGGCAGGCGAGGCACGCGGCGAAGCGCCCACGGTGACCACCGTCAATGCCTTCCTGGACGAACTGGTCGCCGAATGGCGGGCGGCGCGGTCCGCAACGACGCTTTCCTACGGAAATGCCTTCGGGCTCAATCTCACGATTGTTTCCGACTCGGCGCTCAAGCAGGTCATCTTCAACGTTCTCGACAATGCGTTCGACGCATCGCCGGGATGGGTCGGATTTCTGGCGGAACGCGAGGGTGATATGCTGGTGCTGCGTGTCAACGATGCCGGGCCGGGCTTCCAGCCGGATATACTGGCAAAGTTCGGCAAGCCCTACCAGTCAAGCAAGGGCCGTCTCGGCGGCGGTCTTGGACTGTTTCTGGTCGTCAACGCCGTGCGCAAGCTCGGCGGTGCCGTGCATGCCCGCAACCTGCCGCAGGGCGGCGCGTCCGTGACGCTGGAACTGCCGCTTGCCTCGCTGGCCATCGGAGTGCGTGAACATGACAAATGATCGGCTGCTGGTTATCGTCGAGGACGATACGGCGTTTGCCCGGACGCTGAAACGTTCGTTCGAACGACGCGAATACAATGTGGTGCTGGCAAGCGGACTGGAAGAACTCCGGGACATCCTGCAAACCCAGTCACCCCAGTACGCCATCGTCGATCTGAAACTTTCCGGCGCGTCAGGCCTCACCTGCGTCGAGGCGTTGCATGCCCATAATTCGGAGATGCTGATCGTTGTGCTGACGGGATTCGCCAGCATCGCCACCGCCGTGGAAGCGATCAAGCTCGGCGCCTGTCACTACCTCGCCAAGCCATCCAATTCCGACGACATTGAAGCAGCTTTCAGCAAGGCTGCAGGCAATACGGAGATCGATCTGACGGCGCGCCCGACATCGATCAAGACGCTGGAATGGGAGCGTATCCACCAGATGCTGGTGGAAACAGACTTCAACATTTCGGAAGCAGCCCGGCGCCTTGGCATGCACCGCCGCACCCTCGCCCGCAAACTGGAGAAACGCCGGGTGAATTGACCCGGCGCTGCTCTTCACCTATCGGCCGGGCTGGTTGCGCAGCTTTTCCGCTTCCGCATAAAAGCGCTTTTCCCATTCCTTGTGATTGTCGAGCCCTTCCCGGATGAACGGGGTGAACACCGCCAGGTTCATCAACATCCAGTTGACGACATTGGCTGGAAACCGCGTGGGTTTGACGAAGTCGACAAAGAGAACCACGCGTGTCTTGTCCGTGTGATTCCATGCCTCATGCTCGTAGGCATCGTCGAAAATCAGCGCCTTGCCTTCATGCCAATGGCAAATCTGGTCTTTGACGCGAATGGCCAGCCTGTCTGACTGTTCGGGAACGATCATACCGACATGGAGACGCAGCACGCCATTATAGGGGCCGCGATGCGGCGGCAAATGCTTGCCGGGTTCGAAAATCGAGAACATTGCCGTCTTCAGATTGGGAATCTTCTGCACGGCCGCCCATGTCTTCGGACAGGCCTGAATGTTCTGTTCCGATTTCACCCCGAAGCCGATCAGGAAGAAAGTCTTCCAGTTCTTGTCGGTCGAGATGGTTTTGACGTCCGTGGAAATCTCCTGGAACGCCGGCAATTCACTCTGCCGGAGAAGGACACGATCAAGTTCGGTGCGGATTTCCGGCCAGGCCTTCTCGATCTCGCTTGACCAGGGAAAGGTTGCATTGTCGTAGACGGGAGGATTGCCGAATTTGGCATATTTGAGATTGAGCCCTTCGGCCCAGGAGACAATGCTCATGAAAAAACGCGTGACCCGGCTAGGGCGATCCATCGGTGCGATACCGGCCGTCGCGAAGGATTGATCCGCATTTCCAGTTTGCAGTTGTCCTGAATCTGTTTCTTTCAATGTTCTGTCAGTCACGATCATCCCAATCATTCATTGGTCTTACCGAAAGTCCGCCCGCTATCGCTATCGGAGCGCGGCCAGACATTCACACCGGCCAGATTATACGATCCAGGCGGAGTTTCTAGGTGCTGCAGCAATAATTGAGAAGCCAACTCACCTTTTTCAAAGGCTTTTTTGGCCATTCCACAAGCACAATGGCGCGGATCACGCGATCGTGAATCCGCGCAATGGGGCCCTCTCCGGTAGCGTTTGGCTAAAAGCCAAGGGTTTGCTGGGCCGGTTCAGGCGGGCCGACATGCACGCCTTCAAGTTCCAGCATGCGGATTTTGGAGGTTGAGCCGCCTGGCGCCGAGAAACCGCCAACCTTGCCGCCCGCCGCCAGCACCCGATGGCAGGGGATGATCAGGGCGACCGGATTCTTCGCCATCGCCTGCCCCACGTCCCGTGCGGCTTCCGGACCGGCACCGAGCTCCTTGGCCAATCCGCCATAGGTAACCGTATGGCCCCATCCAACCCGCCGGACAGCATCATATATGCGTTTGAAGAACTCGTCCTGCCCATCAAGATCCAGTTTGATATCGGAAAAGTCCGTTTCTTCACCTTTGAAATAGCGCTTTACCGCCGCAACCGCTTCGAAAATTGCCGGCGTGGGCGCTGCAGGTTCGGCGACTGGCAGGCGCCGGAGCAAGAGCCGCTCCGTTCCCTCTGCACTCCTTGTCGGAAGCTGGAATCGCGTAACACCTCGCATATTCCAGGCAATTCCGCAAAACCCGCCTTCGGTTTCAAAGATATGATAGCTGTGCACTGTCTGACCCATGACATGGCCTCCGTCTTTCACATGCCATGAACATCATGCCGGCGGTCCCGGAATTCAACCCGTTTCTTGCACCGGGAGAATGCTGCTGCCAGCCCATGACACATTCAATGGGCTGGAGCGCCGCTTGCCTGGCCTTTCTTGGTCAGAAGCACGAAGAATGCGGCAATGATCAGCATTGCACCCAGCACAACGAACGTGTCGCTGTAGCCCATGATCAGCGATTGCCTTTTGACCGTCTGGCCAAGCGCAATGATCGCCTGTTCACGCGCCGCAACCGGGTCTGTCACGCCATGCGCCATGAAATAGGCCGTCATCTGATCAAGCCTGCCGCGAACCGTTTCACTGAACAGATTGACCGAATTGCCAATGGTGTTGGAATGGAACTGTTCCCGTTTGGTGACGATCGTGGCCAGCATCGCGGTGCCGAATGCACCGCCGAGGTTCCGCAGCATGTTGAAGACGCCGGACGCTGCGGCGGACTCATGGCGGGCAACACCAACCATCGCGATAGCCGTCAGCGGTGCCATCACCACGGCCTGCCCGACGGCGCGAACGATATTGGGCAGCCAGAGCTGATCGCCGGAATAGTTGGCCGACATGTGAATATTCATGAAACAGCTGCCGCCGAACACGCACAGGCCGAGAAACACGATGATGCGCGTATCAAACCGGCCCATCAGCATCGGAACGAACGGAATGATCAAAAGCTGCGGCAAGCCTGTCCAGGCCATGACCGAGCCGATCTGTTCGGAATTGTAGCCCTGCACCTGACCAAGATATTGCGGCAGCAGATACACCGAGCCGTAGAGGCCGAAACCGACAAGCATGTTGGCAACGGTGCCGAGGCCAAAATTGCGCCGTTTCAGCAGACGCAGATTAACGGCCGGGTTTTTCACGGTCAGTTCGATCCAGACAAACAGCGCGAGAAACACCACAGCGACAATCGTCAGGCGAACGATGAAGGGCGAACCCAGCCAATCGTTCTTATTGCCTTCTTCAAGCACCGTCTGAAGCGCACCGAGACCGATGGCCATCGCCAGAATGCCGAACCAGTCGCCTTCCTTCAGCAGACCAAGATTCATCGGTTGGCGCTCGAGATTGAGATAGAGCGCGGTGACCATGAAGGCGCCGGGAACAAGATTGATAAAGAATATGTACTGCCAGCCATAATTCTCGGTGAGGTACCCGCCGATGGTCGGACCGATCGCTGGCGCAAAGGTTGCGGTGATGGCAAAAAGAGCCATGCCAACGGAATGCTGTGACCGCGGCAGCTTGGTCAGAATCAGCGTGAACGCCATCGGAATGAGCACGCCGCCGGTAAAACCCTGAATGGCCCGCAGAATGATCATCTCTTCAAGATTGCGCGCAAAGGCGCAAGCCACCGAGAACGCCAGGAACAGCAGGGCATTGACCAGCAGGAAACGCCGGAAGGAAAACACCCGGCTGAGATAGTCGGTCAACGGGATGACAATGATTTCGCCGATTAGATAGGCAGTCGAAATCCACGCGCCATTGTCGACGCCAGTGCCGATACCGCCCTCGATATTGAGGAGCGAGGCATTGGTGATCTGTATATTGAGCACAGCCATGAAGGCGCCGATCAGGCCGGCAAAGACGGTAATCCACGTCTTGAGGCTTGCGGGGCGTTCCTGATCGGCAACGGGTGTGGCGGCAACGGACATTTTCTTCGTCCCATCCGGATTTGCTAGTTGGCGGCCTTGAAACAGGCAGTCTCGCCGCACTTGGCCGCGCCGTCGGAATCCTTGAGATTGATGGTCGGGGTCACCGACATGCCGGGACGCAACAGGCCGGTGAGCTTGCTATCATTGTCCAGGACAACCTTGACCGGAATGCGCTGCACGATCTTGGTGAAATTGCCGGTTGCATTGTCCGGCGGCAGCAAGGCAAATTCCTGGCCGCTGGCCGGTGCAATGCTGTCGACACGCCCCTTCAAGGCGACACCCGGGAAGGTGTCGACGGCGATATCGACAGGCTGGCCTTTTTTCACATCCGTGAGCTGGGTCTCCTTGAAGTTGGCGATGACGTAGACATTGTCAACCGGAACGACCGCCATCAGCTGGGTTCCGGACTGGACATACTGTCCAACACGCAGGGTGCGGTTGCCGACCACGCCATCCACCGGCGAGACGATCGTCGTGTAACCCAGATTGAGCTCGGCCTGATCCTGAACGGCCTTGTCGCGTGCAAGGGCCGCGTTCATCTTGGCCAGTTGGGCTTGCAACACGCCAACCTGTTTCTGCGCCGAAACAACAGCGCCTTCGTCACGTTGAAGCGTCGCCTTGGCAATATCCAGCTTGGAAACAGCCTGCTGGGCGTTCTGCACGCTTCCAGCGCCTTGCGTTGCAAGGGCACCGTAACGGTCATTGTCCTGCTGGGCGAATTTCAAGCTGGCCTGATCGACCGATACGGTCGACTGCGCCTGGGCAATCGCGGCCTGCTGCTGGTCGAGACTCGCGACGATGTTCTCTATGTCAGCCTGTGCCGCGGCGACATCAGCCTTCGCCTGCTCAAGCGCAACCACGTAATCGCGGTCATCTATTTTTGCGAGGGGCTGATTGGCACGGACGGGTTGATTGTCCGTCACAAGCACTTCGCGCACATAGCCGGAAACCTTCGGGGCAACGATGGTGGAATCGGCCTTCACATAGGCATCATCAGTTGATTCCTGGAACCGTCCGACGGTCCAGTAGTGCCAGCCGAACTTCGCTCCCAGTCCCACAACGATCACGGCCGCGCCAATCAGCAGCAACTTTCGAACATTGCGCGGCGGCTGCTTGTGCGGCGGCTCAATCTTGCCTTCCTGCGGCGCCGACATGGCTTCGTCGGCACTCAGTGTCTTTTCAACCTTGAGATCGAGGGGTTGCGTGTTTTTGGTCATGGCGAATGCCCTTAGTTGAGGAACTAGATCGGCACGGTTCGTTGGGAGAACTCGGGTCGGGGATAAATAAGGAACCCAGCAGTTCCCTAATTATGTCTGGACAATTCCGTTTGCAAGACAGAAAATGCGCAAGCAACTATTTTTGAAGACCGAAAGCAGAAGACTGGTGACAAAACCAACGGATACAATCGAGATCGAGCGGGACAATCAGGACGAAAACACACCAGAGATCAAACGTCCGCGCGGACGGCCGCAAAACCGGTCTGACGCGGAGACGAAACACCTGATCCTGCAGACGGCCACCCATGTGTTGCTGGAAAACGGCTACACCGCGACCCGGATGGAGACGGTTGCCCGGGAGGCGGGTGTTGCGAAACGGACCATTTACCGCTTCTGGACAACGAAATCCGAACTGCTTGCGGCCATCGTGGCAGAACGCGGCGAGCAGATTGCCAGCAGGGTCGACGCCTTCCTGCAGACGATTCATCCGGAATCACTGGACCATTTGGGACTGAAACACGCGCTCGAACATATCCTGAGCGAATTTGCGCACCTCGTCCTATCCGACCAGACCGTCGCATTCTATCGTCTGGTGACGGCCGAAGCCCTGAACTTTCCTGAAGTTGCCAGAGCCTTCTACAGGGAAGGTCCGTCGCGAAGCTCGGCCATGGTCGCCCGGTTTTTGGAACAGCAGGAAAAGCGCGGACTGATCAAGCTCGATAATTCCAAGATTGCCGCAACGATGCTGCTCGGCATGGTGACCGCAGAACCCTTCCGTATCGCGACACTGGGACTGGCCAGCGTTCCCGAAGACCGCGAGATCGAAGAACGCGTGGCCATGGCAGCGGCATTGTTCCTCGAGGGATGCAGCATCAGGTCAGCCAATTCCGGATAGTTTACTCTTTCTGCAGCCCGAGATAATCCGTGAGCTCGCGTGCAGCCGCGCCCCCGGCGCGATTTGCACCTATGGTGGACGCCGAAGGACCGTAACCGACCAGATGAATGCGCGGGTCCTTGGCAACCTGTGTCGCCAGCCTGCCCGACATGATGATGCCGCCATTCTCCTCACGGATCTGGAGCGGGGCAAGATGATCGAGCGAACTGCGGAACCCCGTGCACCACAAAATGACGTCGGCCCGCTGTTCCCGGCCATCGGACCAGCGTATGCCATTCCGGGTGATCCCGGCAAACATGGGCAGCCGTTTGAGCACACCGCGCGCCTGCGCTGCCCGCAGTGCCGGCGTCCACGGAATTCCGGTGACTGAGACCACCGACCCCGGCACCAGCCCGCGTCGCACCCGGTCTTCCACAATCGCCACCGCCGCCCGCCCATCTTCCGGCGTAAACGGTGTATCGCGAAACTGCGGTTCCTGGCGCGTCACCCAGGTTGTCGACGTGACTCGGGAAATTTCGTCCAGCAGTTGCAGCGCGGAAATGCCACCACCGACAACGACGACATGCTTTCCGGCAAACTCATCGGCTGTCTTGTAGTCATGGGTATGCAGCTGCCGGCCTTCAAAATTTTCCGCCCCCGGATAGGCTGGAATATAGGGCGTCTCCCACGTTCCCGTCGCATTGATGATGCAACGCGCGGAAAAACCACCCTCTTCGGTCTCGATACGAAAGCGCCCGTTGCGCTCGCACACAACCTTGACCGTCTGCGGCCGGTAGACCGGCAATTCGAACTTCCGTTCATACGCGGCGTAGTATTGCGGCACCGCTACCGATGCCTTGACTTCGTCACCAGCATCAACCGCCTCGACAAACCGCAGCCCCGGCAGATCGTGAACGCGATTGACCGTCGTCAAAGTCAGGGATGGCCAACGGTACTGCCAAGCGCCACCGGCACCGGGCGATTTGTCCAGAACCAGGTAATTCTTCCAGGATTTCAGGCCAAGCTGTTGCAGGTGATAGGCGGAGGAAAGACCCGCCTGCCCGGCACCGATCACGACAATATCCGCCTTCAACAGCGCGCGCGCATCGTGCTGTCCCGAGGGAGCATCCGCGCCGTTTACAGGTATGGGAGGGGCCGCTTGATCTGAAGGCATAGCCGATCATAAATTCGATCCGCGCAAATTCAAGGTCCGGCGATTGGCTTTTACACCGCACCGCCACGGCGCGTCGGCTGGGGCTTCGTCAGTTGCTCGACCAGTTCGCGCGCATGGGGATGCAAATCCTCAAATCTGCGCGCGCAGATGGCCAGATGCCGCATGGCCCAGCTATCAGTCAGACGAACCGAATGAATGGGCATCGAGCGGCGATATCTCTTCGCTGCAGTCTCCGGGACTATCCCCAACCCGACGTCCCGAGCAACCATACGGCAAATGCCTTCAAAGGTCCGCAGACGAATACGGAAGGCGAGAGCATGACCGGCACGTGCCGCGTGATCACCAAGATAATCCTGCAGCGGACTGCCGGCACTCAATCCGACAAATTCCTGCCCGGCGACATCGGCGAATGCGATACGGCTATGCCCCGCCCATCGGCTCGAGCGGGCAACAACCAGGACCAGGCGGTCAATGGCGAAGGGCCGCAATTCCAGACTGCCGTGATCCACGGCATCCATGATCACACCGATATCGGCGGAACCGCCTGCCACCGCTTTGACGATTTCGGTGCTGAGACGCTCCTTCAAATCGATATCGACATTGGGCCGGACGGCAAGAAAGGCCGCAAGCCTTTCCGGCAGGAATTCCGTCATGGCCGCGGTATTCGCCATCAGGCGAATGTGACTTTTCAGGCCCTTCGAGAATTCGCCCAACTCCCCGCGCATCTGCTCGATCTGCCGCAGGACAATACGGGCATGATGGGCAACCGCATCGCCAGCCGGTGTGGTCACGACGCCGCGGCGGCCGCGTTCGAGCAGCGGGAGACCGATGACGTCTTCCATTCCGCGCAGGCGGGCACTTGCCGATGGCAACGTCATGTTGGCCTGCGTGGCACCATGGGTGATGCTCCCGGCTTCCACAACCAGAAGAAAGAGACGCAGATCAGTCAGGTCGAAACGCATGCATAGGGGTGTAGCACTCAATCTGCCTTCGGCATAGCCTTAGGCAGAGTTCGGTTCTTCCGCATTGTGAACAGTACCATCCCGCGCAATGCTGGGGCATGTTTGACCTGTCCGCAGCTTCCCTTCTCATGATTGCCCTGACGTTCTTCCTTGCCGGTATGGTCAAGGGTGTGACCGGAATGGGGCTGCCGACCGTCGCCATGGGTATTCTCGGCACCATCATGCCTCCGGTAGGCGCAGCGGCGTTGCTGCTCGTTCCCTCTTTCGTCACCAATGTCCTGCAATTGCTTTCCGGGCCAAGCTTTGCCGTCCTCGCATTGCGGCTGTGGGCCATGATGCTCACCATCCTGCTGGGAACCATTGCAGGCGCCTGGCTTATGGCCAATGATACAGCTGGATGGACCACGATGGGTCTCGGCGCTGCCTTGATGCTCTATGCGGGTTTCGGTCTTGCAGCCCGCCAGTTGTCGGTTCCGCGCAGCCTGGAACCCTTTCTGTCGCCGCTCGTTGGCATCGTCACGGGCGTCATAACCGGCGCAACGGGCGTTTTCGTCATACCGGCCGTTCCCTACCTGCAGGCGCTGGGCCTGACAAAGGACGATTTGATTCAGGCGCTTGGTCTGTCCTTTACCGTGTCCACCGTGGCGCTCGCAATCGGACTGACATCGGGCGGAGCGTTGCAGTTCGATAACATGAGCACGTCAGCTCTCGCATTGGCACCTGCGCTGTTCGGCATGTGGTGTGGTCAGAAGGTGCGCGATGCCATCAGCCCAGCAACTTTCCGCCGCTGGTTCCTGGTCTGTCTCCTGCTGCTTGGACTAGAGCTGGTTGTGAAGCCGTTGTTCTGACATCCCGCGCCATTCTTTTTTGTTGCGCTCGCTTCCGGGAACCGCTTAGTTTCCTCCGCCAGTCGAAATGAGAGGAACGGTCAATGTCGAAACTCTACGTTCGCAGCTTCTCTTTGTCCTTGGATGGTTACGGTGCGGGTCCTGACCAAAGCATCGATAACCCGCTTGGCGTGAACGGAATGTCCCTGCACCAATGGGCCTTCACCACACGCACGTTTCAAAAGATGTTCGGTCAGAACGGCGGCTCCACCGGCATTGATGATGATTATGCGATACTTGGATTCAACAATATCGGCGCGTGGATTCTCGGCCGCAACATGTTCGGACCGGTCAGAGGCCCTTGGCCGGACGATAGCTGGAAAGGATGGTGGGGTGACACGCCTCCCTACCACTGTCCGGTTTTTGTTCTCACCCACTACGCGCGTCCATCCATCGTGATGGAGGGCGGAACAACGTTTCATTTCGTGACGGATGGGATTGAAAGCGCTCTGGAACGCGCCAGAGATGCAGCAGACGGAAAAGACGTGCGGGTCGGTGGTGGTGTCAGCACGATCAAACAATATATGCATGCCCGTCTCATCGACGAATTACATCTCGCCATTTCGCCGGTTTTTCTGGGACAGGGCGAAAACCTGTTCGCCGATATTGATCTTCTGAGCCTCGGATATAAATGCCGTGAACACATGTCCACCCCGAATGCAACTCATCTGATCATAGCCAGGGATGGCTGAAAGCAAAAACCCGTACTGAAGAACTCAGCACGGGTTTGAATACATTGCCTGCGGTTCGTCTCGACCAGCCTACTCCTGGCGCTGACCAGTCAGGCTGAGCAGCAACTGGAAGATGTTGACGAAGTTCAGGTAGAGCGAGAAAGCGCCGAAGACAGCGAGCTTCTGTTGCGATTCGGAATCATGGCTCTCGGCATACTGCTCCTTGATCGACTGTGTGTCCCAGGCGGTCAACCCGATGAACACAAGCACACCGGCTACGGATACGACGAACTGCAGCATCGACGAGCCGAGGAAAAGATTGACGAGGCTCGCGATGACCACGCCGATCAAACCCATCATCAGAAAGGAGCTGAACTGCGACAGGTCACGCTTGGTCGTGTATCCGTAGAGGCTGGTTGCGCCAAACATCGTTGCCGCGATGAAGAAGGTACGGGCAATGCTGGTTCCGGTGAAGACAAGGAATACGGATGCCAGGGACAGGCCCATGACAGCGCAGAAAGCCCAGAACATGGCCTGTGCCGACGATGCCGACATGGACTGCATCTTGAACGAGAAAAACATGACAAAGGCCAGCGGGGCCAGCATCACGACCCACTTCAACGGCGTCGAAAAGATCGGCACATAGAGAGCCGGTGTTGAGGCAACGACAAAGGCCACAAGACCGGTAACAACCAGACCAAGGCCCATGTAGTTGTAGATGCGCAGCATATGCTGGCGCAGGCCTTCATCAAAGACCGCGGATGACTGGCCGCGTGCCGTATCCATCCCATAACGCAGAGGTGTATTCATAAACTCGGTTCCTTTCGGTTCGTTGGATCAGTAAAGGGTTTTGGCAAGGCCCAGCGCAGCCTTTTCCAGATCTGCCGTTGCAGCATCCGAAACGAGCGCATAGGCGACATCGCCAATTTGAAAATAGGCCGCAGACGTGCCGTTCACGCGGAGAGCACGCGGTTTGACGACATCAAACGTGCCGGGACGCACGGCAAAGAGCGAAACCGGACCAAGGCTGTCGGACCGGACTTCCATTTCGACACTCGGTCCAAAATTGGACGGAAACAGTTGAACGTCATGCACCGTCCACTTCTCAGGCATTGCGGGTATAACGATTCCGGTCGACGCGCGTATCTCCGCAGGGTCGTAGCTGCGGGTTTCCGGCTGCGATACCATTTCGGCACGGAGCGATGATGTCTTGTGCGCCATGATGGCGTCTGAGACGTAGGCTGGTGGCGGCGTTGCGGCGACAACTTTGGAGACGGTCAAAGGACCGAACCCCGCATGGGCCATCCAGCCCAGGGCCAGCAGCACCCCAACCGCCGCAATGCGTTGCAAACCGCCAAACAGCCGGTCCCGTCCGAGACCCCGTTCAAGCCGGTGCGCGAGTTCTGACGTTTCCGGAGACCCGGCCGTATGCCCCTGCGCCAGCGCAAGCCGAAGTTCGTCGCGCGACTGCAGATCGGACATGACACGAGCGGCCTGTTCCGGATGCTGCGACAGGTAACGTGCAATCTCAATCCGGCGAAGGGTATCGAGCTGGTCGTCTATATAGGCGTCCAGATCCGCTTCGACGACGGGATCGATCGTTTCAGTCATCTCGGCCTCCTACAATTTTCAAATGACCGGCCTTTCCCAATTGCCGGTCGTTTTCGTGGGAACGAAGGGTTGCGCGGGCCCGGCTGATCCGCGACATCAAGGTACCGACCGGGATGTTCAATGTGTTCGCCGCCTCTTCATAGGAAAGGCCTTCCAGTGCAACGAGATGAAGTGCGGACCTCTGCTCTTCGGGAAGAGCAAAAAATGCTTCCCGCACCTGGCCAAGCCGAACGGAATGTTCCTGTGGCGCATCGATGGCCACATCGGCAAGGGAATAGGCAGCTTCCAACGTTCGGGCCTCTGCCGCGTTTGAACGCTTGACGTCGATGAACCGGTTGTGAAGGATCGAAAGCAACCACCCCCGAAGCGTATTGCCGTGACGAAACCCGCTTCGCCGCTCATAGGCGCGCAAAAGCGTATCCTGGACGAGGTCCTCTGCATCCGCGTCGTTCCGGGTCAGGGAACGGGCATAACGGCGAAGAGAACCAAGTTGTCCAACAACATCAAAACGTGGTTTCGGCGTTTTCATATGGTGTATACGGAGCCCATGCGGTTTTATTCCCGTTACACGAAATTATTTTATTGTAGCACAAATGGATTATCTGGTTTGGGCCGGCGCGAACGGAGCCATCATGCCGAGATACGGCTTGATCAGCGGCGAAGCGTAGCCACCGCGTTTGCTTGTCGTCAGGCCCAACGTCACCAGACCTTCTGCGAGCTTGACCGCAGCGCCCACACCGTCGACAACCGGGACGCCATATTCCTGTTGCAACCGGCGGGCAAGGTCAGCCATCCCTGCGCAACCCAGGACAATGGCTTCAGCCTGATCGTCCCGCAGCGCTTTTTCGATTTCAGCGCGGAGCTTTGTCGTGGCACCGGATGATGGATCGTCGAGGGACAATACGGGAATGGCCGCAGCTCTTACGGTGGCGCGGTCCGACATTCCATAGCGATGCACCAGACCCTTCACCGGCATGATCGAACGCTCGAGGGTCGTCACGATAGAAAAACGCTGCGCAATGAGCGCTGCGGTTGCGACGGCCGCCTCGCAAATGCCGAGCACGGGAATGGATGCCATGGCCCTTGCAGCATCAAGGCCCGTATCATCGAAACAGGCGATGATCGCGGCATCGGCCCCGCTTCTTTCACCCTCGGCGATCTCCGTGAGCAAGCCGGGGACCGCAAATGCCTCGTCATAGTAGCCCTCGATCGACACCGGTCCCATGCGCGAGGTCCGAGCGCTGATCTCGGTTGCGGGACCAGCCACAGAACGGGCCGCACTCTCGATCGAGTTGGTCATGCTGACGGTGGTATTGGGATTGACGAGCAGAACGCGCATTCGCTGTTTATCCGACATGTGCACGGCGGCGGCCAAGAACGATAATCGCCGTCAGGGCAGCAATGATAACCAGAAATGAGAAGACCGACGTAACGGTACCCAGTGCATAAAGCACAGGCGTCGTCACATTCGTCGTCATTCCGTAGATCTCGAGCGGCAAAGTATTGAATGTGCCGGCGGCCATCAACGTACGGGCAAATTCGTCATAGGAAAGCGTAAAGCCAAAGAGCCCGACACCAATCAGGCTCGGGGCAATCATTGGCAGAAGCACGTGGCGAAAGGTCTGCCAGGCATTGGCGCCAAGATCACGCGCCGCCTCTTCATAGACCGGTGAAAAGCGATTGAATACGGCGAACATGATGAGCACACCGAAGGGCAGCGTCCAGGTCAGATGTGCACCGAGCCCGGATGACCACCATGCGGGCCTTATGCCGAGCACCTGAAAGAACAGGCCAATGCCGAGGCTGATCAGAATGGAAGGCACGACAAGACTGGAAATCGCGAGATAGAAGAGCAGTGTCGATCCCCTGAACTTGCGCCGGAATGCCAGGCCGGCCAACAGCGAAACCACGACCGTGATGACCGTGGTCATGAGCCCGAGGATCATGGATCGGCGGAATGACCCGCCAAAATCACCGACGGCCTGCTGCTCGAAGAGATTGCTGAACCAATGCAGCGACATTCCATTCATCGGAAAGGTCAAACCTCCGGACGGCCCCTGAAATGACAGAATAAAGATTGTCGTGAGCGGCCCGTAGAGGAAAAGCACGAACAGTGTGAAGAAGAAGGCGAGAATGTAGAATTCGCGGGATCCGGTCTCCGAATGCATGTCAGAGTTCCTTGCGAATATCGACGACACGCAGGATCGCGGCAACGATCAACAGCACGACAATCAGGAGAATGACCGCATTGGCGGCAGCAGCAGGATATTGCAGGAGCGAAATCTGGTTTGCCATCATCAGGCCGACCGAGGCGCTTTGTCCGCCCGACATAAAGCGCACGGTAATGAAATCACCCATCACCAGCGTGACGACGAAAATCGAGCCAATGGCAATGCCGGGCTTGGCCAGCGGTATGATCACATTCGTCAATATCTGAAATCCGGAGGCGCCGGCATCGCGTGCGGCCTCGATGAGCGAGCGATCGATACGCATCAACGTGTTGAAGATGGGCGTGACCATGAAGAGCGTGTAAAGATGTACCATCGCCAGGACGACCGCAAACTCTGAAAACAGCAGAAACTCAAGTGGCTTGGGAACAATGCCAAGCTGGATCAGCGATGAATTGATCAGGCCATTGCGCCCCAGGAACGGCACCCATGAAATCATCCGGATGATGTTCGAGGTAAGGAACGGCACGGTACAGACAAGAAACAGCACCATCTGCATGGTGGTTGAGCGGATATGGAAGGCAAGGAAATAGGCCACCCAGAAACCGATAAGCAAGGTGAGGCCCCAGACGATCAGCGTGAACTTGAAGGTGTTCAGATAAATCTTCCATGTGACCCATGAGCCCAGTGTTTCGGTGTAATTGAAGGTGACGAAATCCGGATAGATCCGCACGGAATCATAGTCCCAGAAACTGACCATGGCGATTGTGAGGATCGGCAACAGCAGAAACAGACCGAGGATAAGCGCCAGCGGCATCGCCTGGAGATAGGAGAGCAACGGGAGGCTCGACTTGGGCCACATCCTGCGAAATGGCCTGGCGAACTTGTCCGGCTCGTTGGTTGTATCAGCGGAAAGATCTGTTGTTGTCATGGAACGTTCCTCTGGAAGGACAGGCCGCCCTTCCCCCGGGGGAAAAGGCGGCCAAGCTGCACATCAGGCGGCGATGAACTCGTTCCATTTGCGGACCATGTAACGATCCTCGTCCATGACGGAATTCCAGCATGCAACAGCACCCATGCGGGCTTCGAATGCCCCGCCATCGCGAACTGCCCCCGCCTTCTCCATGACCTTGCCATCGGGAGCAACGATGTCGCCCGCAGCCGGCTTGCCTTCCATCCAATACCCCCATTCATCCGCTGTCATGAAGTTCTTCGCGGTTTCAGGCGCTGCGGAATAATAGCCCTGCCGATTGAGATAGGCGCCCACCCAGCCGGAGAGATACCAGTTGATATATTCATAGGCGGCATCAAGCTCGATGCCGCTCAGGTGCTTGGCGAGACCGAGCCCACCGCCCCAGGCGCGATAGCCCTCCTTCAGCGGCTGATACTTGCAGGCAATGCCCTTGGAGCGGACGGCAGCGACGGCCGGCGACCACATGGACTGGATGACCACCTCACCGGAAGCCATGAGATTTACGCTTTCGTCGAATGTCTTCCAGAAGGAGCGGAACTGGCCATCGGTCTTTGCCTTGATGAGGAAGGCAACCGTCTGGTCGATTTCCGCCTTCGTCATATTGCCCTTGTCGCCATACTTGATGGTACCCATGGATTCGCAGATCATGGCAGCGTCCATGATGCCGATGGACGGAATATTGATGATCGACGCCTTGCCCTTGAAGGCAGGGTCCATGATATCCGCCCAGTTGGTGATGTCGCGGCCGACCAGATCCGGCCGGATACCAAGGGTATCGGCATTGTAGATCGTCGGGATCAGGGTCATCCATTTGGTCGGTTCGGAGGCAAATTTCGTTGAGTCCGCGCTTTCGACAAAGCCCACCGTATGGGGCGCTGTTCCCTGCGCAATCTTGCTTTCCGGTGTCAGTTTGCCGGTTACGAAAAGCGGGGCGATCTTGTCGAAATACTTCATCTTCGACACATCCATCGGCTGCATGACACCCGCCGGAAAGACCTTCTTGGCGATCCAATATTCGATATCGGCGATGTCATAGCTGTCCGGCTGCGTGACCGCGCGCTGGGTCACCGCGTCGGAATCGAGCGCCGTCATCTGCAGCGTAAAGCCGAGATCCTCCTTCACCTTGTTGGCAACGTCATTGAGATTGGAAACGCCTGTTCCGAACTGGCGCAGGGTTACATTCTTGATGTTCTGCGCCCAGATGGTCGGAAAGCCGGTAATGGCGCCGGACCCGGCGACCAGACCTGCAGCGGCAGCGCCCGTCTTCAGAAACGCGCGTCTGTTCAATCCTGCCTTGTGTTTGATTGTATCTGTCATGTTCAGTTCCCCTTTTTTGGTTGTTTCATTCAGGAGTTCAGACGCCCGAGAATGATGGCGTCATTGCTGTCCCAGGCGAGCGGGATGGCTTCACCCACGAAAACAGGCTTTTCATCGAAGGCCTGGTCGCTGACGATGACCGTGAAATCATCGATGCCGGCACCGGCTACTGAGAGCTTTATCGACGCGCCGCGGTATTCGATGTTGGAAACCACGCCGGTAAACCCGAAACCCGCCGCCGACGCGCCGCTGATACGGACGCGATCGGTGCGGATGGCGATATCGATGGCCGCTCCGGCCTCAGCATGACCTGCGGCAGCGAGCGAAATACCGCCCGGAATATCAAAATGGACAAAGCCCTTCGAACTGTTCGCAACCCGTCCGGAAACCACATTGTGATCGCCCATGAAGCGCGCCACAAAAGCTGTCGCGGGCCGCTCGAACACGGTTCGCGGATGCGCCGCCTGCTCGATCCTGCCATCGTTCATCACAACGATGAGATCCGCCAGCGCCATCGCTTCCTCTTGGCTGTGCGTGACATGGACGAAGGTTATGCCCAGGCTGGTCTGCAGTTTTTTGAGCTCAGCGCGCATGCGTATCTTGAGAAACGGATCGAGAGCGGAAAGCGGTTCGTCAAGCAGGAGCGCTTCCGGGTCAGTAATCAGGGCGCGTGCAAGTGCGACCCGCTGCTGCTGCCCGCCGGAGAGTTGTGCCGGCCGGCGGGTCGCATAGGCGTCCATCTGCATCAGTTTGAGCATGGCCATTGCCTTGGCGCGCCGCTCTTCCTTGCCGACGCCCTTCATCTTCAGGCTGAAGGCGACGTTGTCGATGAGATCGAGATGCGGAAACAGGGCATAGGACTGAAACATCATCGCCGTGCCGCGCTTGGCCGGAGGAAAGTCCGTCACCACAGTGTTGCCCAGTCGGATATCACCGCTTGAAATCACTTCGTGGCCCGCAATCATCCGCAATGTCGACGTCTTGCCGCAGCCGGATGGACCCAGAAGACAGCAATAGGTCCCGGCGGGAATCTTCAGGCTGATCGTGTCCACGGCCGTTGCGGTACCGTAGACTTTCGAAACCGAGACGATGTCAATTTCAGCGGCTTTGCTCATGCAGCGTTCCCTTTTCTGCCCACTGGAGCTCTGCATATACCGTGCCAATTCCGAGACTTTCTCCTAAGCCTCTGGAATCCTTGCGCCAATTTTCGCAGGATCAGTTTCCCAGCGCATGCCGCAATGCTGCAATGCACAATTTATATTCAATGTTTTCAATCCTCGGTGAAATTGTATGCAATTTATATTTCCACAGCGTGCAATCTTGGGTGCTGGTCTTAGCTGGAAATCGCGCTAAAAAGAGACTTGGAAGGCAGGAACCGATGAAGCCAGCAACTGAGACAGTCCCGTTACGCGATGATGCGCAAGATGACCGTTCGCAACTCATTCGTGAGGCGCTCTACAATGCTATCGTCGAGCGAAGGCTGGCCCCGGGGACAAAGCTGATCGAGACCGAGGTGGGCGAGCTGTTCGACGTCAGCCGCACGGTCGTGCGTGCCGCATTGCAGATGCTGGCATTTGAGGGACTGGTCAAGATCGAGCGCAATCGGGGCGCGTTCATCGCCTATCCCTCACCAGACGAAGCCCGGCAAATCTTTGAATCCCGCCGGGTCATCGAGCCGGAGATTGCCATGCGTGCGACTGAGCGCATGGCAATGGCTGACATCGACATGTTTCGCAGCCATCTGAGAGAAGAAGAACGGTTGCTTGCAGAGCGAGGACCAAATGCGCGGCGCGCGGCGATCAAGGCTTCGGGCGATTTTCACCTGATGCTCGCTGCGGTTGCCGGAAATCAGATTCTTGAGCGTTTCATGCGGGAACTGATCGCCCGATCATCCCTCGTCATCGCATTATACGGACAATCCGGAGCTTCAAGCTGCGCCAGATCGGAACATGCGGATATTCTCGGCGCACTTATCGCACGGGACGGAAAAAAAGCCGCCAGCACGATCCTCCACCATATCGATCATATCGAAGAAGATCTTGACTACAGGGCTGCTGGCAATGCGCCGCTGCGTCAAGCGCTGCGGTTGTAGGTTTCATCCCAAAAGGGAAGGATTTCATATTCCTTCAGTCCTATGCCTTTTGGTTTCGGTACAGACGCGTTTGATGACGAGCGCAGCCGCAAAACCCAGCCCCACCACGCCAAGCACGAGTATGACAGGCATCTGCGCGCCGACAAACCAATAGAAAACGGCGAACAGACCTAACAACGCCAGAAGCGCGACGAGCGCTGAACGCTCCGTACTCACCTTAAATCGGCAACTGCCTATCATGGCCACAATGCCAATCAGAACCGCTCCCATCCCCACGATGAGTGGCAGTGCAG
Source organism: uncultured Phyllobacterium sp. (assembly GCF_902479695.1). Taxonomy (NCBI): domain Bacteria; kingdom Pseudomonadati; phylum Pseudomonadota; class Alphaproteobacteria; order Hyphomicrobiales; family Phyllobacteriaceae; genus Phyllobacterium; species uncultured Phyllobacterium sp. The sequence continues at coordinate 71,857 of NZ_CABSQF010000001.1, forward strand.
CCATGAACACTGGCTGGATTGTTCCGTCCATGCGTATTCCCGTTTCTTGAATTTCTGCTTACTGACACCACAATCATAATCACCTTTCATTGCAACGAAATTACGGTTGCGTCCCGGCACGCAATCTATCGTTGAAGAGCGCCGGAAAAGGGCACAATTCAGCACAATCTCCTGCCAGTCATTCTGCTGGCTGGCCGGAATCGGTAGTGGAAGGCGCAAATTCGACACGGAAGCAGGCGCCAAGCGGTCTCTGCACAATGGTAATATTCCCGCCATGCAGTTCCATGATTTCCTGGACCAGCTTGAGACCGAGGCCGGAGCCTTTGGTGCCCTGATGCCGTTTGAAAAACGGCTCGAACACGCGCTCGCGAAGTTCAGCGGGAACGCCCTGCCCTTCATCCGCAACCTCGATCCAGTTTTGCCCGACAATCACCGCGATGGTGCCTGTTCGACCGCCGTGATCGATGGCGTTCTGAACGAGATTGGTCATCACTCTTTCCAAGGCAACGGGATCGCCCTGCACGACCGCATTGGCGGCGGCAGCTTCAAAACCGACTTCATACCCCGCGGTGAACGCCAAAGGCCCCATATCGAGAACGACGCGCTCCGCGAGCTGGGTGAGATCAACATCGGTGAAATGGCGCACGTCCTGCTTCAGCCGCTGCAGGTCAAGCATTTGTTCCGCCAGAACCGCCAGTCTTGCGGTATCCTCTGTCAGAAGAGATTTGGTCATGCCTTGCGGCAACGAAGCGACCCTCGTCTTGAGGATCGCTATGGGCGTGCGCAGTTCGTGGGCGGCATCGGCGAGAAAACGCTCCTGGCGGTCATAGCCTTCGTCCAGACGACCCAGCGCTCCATTGACCGCGCGCACAAAAGGCGTGACTTCCGAGGGCATGCCAGTCGACGTCAATCGAACCCCGCGTTTTTCGATATCGATTGAATCCGCTTGCGCGGCAGCCTGTTCCAATCCCCGCAGTGATCGCCGCACGACGATTGGCGTTGCCACGAAAGCACCGAGCGCAATGATCCCGAGTATCGGAACGACAAGTTTCAGCAGGATCAGTGAAATTCCCAGGAACACCATGAAGAACGGCGCAAGTGCGGATGACCCTGTCAGTATCTGTACACGGCCAGCGTCGGTCTCGACCCAGCGCATTCGGGCCGTCGGCCTCTCCCGGTCACCGATATTCCAACCGAAACGAGCCTGGCCAATCCGGTCCAGAGCATTTCCTATGCCAGCATATTCCTCTGGGATATCGCCTTCCGTCAGTTGATGCCCCTGCGCATCCCGAATGATGTACCAAAGGTCCGGCACATCTTTTCGCAACGCCCTTATTGCATCCGTATCCTTCAGTATCAGACCACCGTGCGGGTCTCTTCCAATGCCCGCTTCGAGAATTTCAACGGTATTTTCCGTCGAACGGAAGTCGAACAACTGCCCGGAACCGAAAAGCACTGCGATGACAAGAATGAGCACAACGGACTGAACCGCCAGCAACCGCCAGAACAATCGCCGCCTGAGGGATTGCGGGGGCTGCTCCGTCATGACTCTTCCCGCAGGAGATAACCCACCCCGCGAATGACATTGATCACAACCCCGGCCTTCGCATCGGCCAGTTTGCGGCGAAGTCTTGAGACGTGGGAATCGAGCGCGTTCGACTGAATCTCATCGTCAAAGCCGAAAACAGCTTCCATCAGCGCGGGCCGCGGAACCATGCGGCCGACGCGGCGCACCAGGCTTTCAAGTACCAGCATTTCGCGCCGCGGCATCTCGAGCCGGCAATTGCCGACGAGAACATCGCGATAGGCCATGTCGAAGCTCAATCGCCCGACGGTGATGATTTGCGAGTGCGCCAGCCCCGGACGGCGCAGAACCGCCCGCAGCCGAGCCAGAAGCTCGTCGAAGTCGAATGGTTTGGCCATGTAATCATCGGCACCGGTCTCGAGGCCGCTGATACGCTCTGGTACCCGCCCCTTCGCCGTCAACACAATAATCGGCAGGGTAAGGCCATTGCTGCGCAATTTTGGAATGAGGCTCAATCCGTCACCATCCGGAAGTTGGCGATCGAGCAGCAGCGCGTCGTAGACTCCGTCATTGAGAATGAGCTCGGCATCAAAGAGACTGCCGACATGGTCCATCACCAGATTGTGGCGCGCAAACGCTGCTCTCAGCGCCGCGACCAGTTGCGGTTCGTCCTCGACCAGCAATATGCGCATCTGCCACTCCGCCCCCGATTCACCCGACTTTATCGCCACGTCCTTGCATGCGGAAGGTGCCACCTCATCCACGCACACGGCGAAAGATCAATCCAACGGCCAGTTCACCCAGAAGAATAGCGCCAACAACAGCTATTCCCATCTGCAGCGGATCACGTTCCGATTGACGCAACAGGAAGCCGAGACCGACCAAGGGCGTATTCCAGACAAAGATGCCGAGAATGGTTGCCGGCAGAAAGCCTTGCAATTTCAATCGCAAGACACCAGCTGGCATTGCCAGGAATATCCGGATGGTCGGAATGGTCTGGGCGACGAGCGTAACCCAGAACTGATTTGTCTCGTAAGCGTTGGCCATGGCGCGGTACCGGGTGACCGGCAGGAAAATATAGCGGCCGAAACGGGCGACAAGCGCATCCGTTCGTTCCTTTCCCGCCAACCGGCCAATGCCATACCAGAACAGGGCACCCAGCGTGGACCCGCACACGGTGGCGAGCACGAGAACAATCAGTTCCGGGACGCCCGACACATATGTCGCACCGAGAAACACCAGCATGAGATAAGACGGAAGAACCGGGATCAGCTTCTCCGCGAAGGCAAGAGCGACAATGCCAAGTAATCCCATGTCCAGCAGCGATGCATAAAGCGGAGAATCCATCAGCGCGCATTCCCGAGCGAGGGAACCTGATGGCGGGTGATGCGGTAGACCGAAGCCGGCGGGAAATTGCGGAACGTCCAGCCGGTCTTCTCTGCCTTGAGGTCGAGCTTGTGCAGGAGCAGGGGTGACACCGGGCATTTGGGTCCGTAGGTAAACTGGTAAAATCCTCCATCCCGGCGCAACCGGGAAAAACATCCTGCAAGGATCGCCAGGACTATGGCGGGTTTCATCGACAGAAGCGGCAATCCACTGATGACATTGCCGAAAACCGCGCCTTCAAAGAGACCGCGCTCCCCGATATGCTGCGCATCCATCTGGTAGAGTTTGGTATCGGGAAATCTCACCTTGAGGAGAGGCACGAACTCCGGCCCATACTCAATCAGCGTGATGTCGCGCTCTGCAATGCCGCGTTTCAGCAGGGCCGATGTGAACACGCCCGTCCCAGGGCCAAGCTCCAGAACAGGGCCGTGACACGGCGATATGTGCTCGGTCATCAAAGCCGACAGACTGTTGCTGGATGGTGTTACCGATGCGACGCGCAGGGGTGCGCGCAGCCAGGCACTGAAGAACCGAAGAATATCTGTTTGAGCCATTCAAAATCTCACATGAGGAACGTTGCGGGTTCCACCATGTGCGAGCGCAAACATTGTGACAGTCTGGCATGCCCGGTAAGAATTCACACGTTTGGTTTGGCGATTTCGGCAGGCCCTGCTGCCGGTTAAATGGCAGCGCCGCCAAGCGAAGAACGCCAATATGCAACACGCTCCTTGAGACGGGCCTGACGGACATAGGCCAGTTTCTCGTCCTCCATTCGCTCGAGTTCCTCGAACACGAAATCGCCCGATGTCCCATGGTTCCAGGCCTGCTGCAGGTCCCGGCACGGATGATTGCCAAGACGAAGTGTAAACCACAGGCGGTTCTGGATCGTATCAAGGTTGGTGCTTTGGCCAATCCAGATTTTGCCCGACGCGAGGCAGCGGACGGCATAAATGCCGATGATCGCTTTTCTTTCCTTATAGGCCGCGATCGCCGCCTTTTTGTCCTCGGTCTTCATCTGTCATTCCGTTCACAAGAGTTTTCAAGTCAAAGCCCCCATAGCAGTCAATCCGAATTTCGTCAATTTATTACCCGGGTGATATTGACTTCTCATTTTAAAACCCGGATATAAATCAAAATTCCAATCGAGTACCTGTCATGACCGACCATCTTTCCCGACCCTGCACCGCTTTCGACGGCACACACCTTCTCTTGTCCGGCCCCCTGGTCGAAGTGGCCTTGGCCGTAAAGAATACTTCCGAAGAAAGCGACACTTCCGGATCTCTCCTCGTCTTTGACGACATGACTGGCCGCGTCGTGGATCTCGATCTGCGCGGTACAAAGACCGACATCATCGCACGGTTGTTGCAGTCGTCGAAGGATGATGACGGTTGGCAAAATGCAAGCCAAGCGTCGCGGGAACCCGAGGACGGCCTGCCCACACCTGCACCGCGTGGGCGAGGACGGCCAAAACTCGGCGTCATTGCCCGGGAAGTCACACTTCTGCCGCGGCATTGGGAGTGGCTTGCCGAGCAAAGCGGGGGTGCATCCGTTGCGCTCAGGCGGTTGATCGACGAAGCCAGAAAGGCGGGCGGCAGTGAAACCAAAACCCGTGCCGCCCAGGAAGCAGCCTACCATTTCGCATTGGCAATGGCGGGCAATATGCCCGGCTTTGAAGACGCAATCCGGGCTTTGTTTGCCGGCAACCAGACCGCTTTTGTCGAAAGGGTCAGCGAATGGCCAACCGACGTGCGCCAGTATGCGATAAAGCTGGCATACGGCAGACAGTAAGCACCACTTTCCGGGCGGGAAGGCGCACTTCGACAAAATATACGACTATCCAACCTATCAGAACTGGAGCGAAATGCCGCTCCCGAAGGGCAGGCTTGTGCCTGACACTTGACATGACCCAACAGAGTATCGCGCCAAGAGCTACACGGCCCCTATGGCGCACATTCATTGCCATCCTCCTGCCGATGATGCTGACCAATGTATTGCAGGCGGCATCAGGCACGATTGACGGAATCTTTCTGGGCCAGTTTCTCGGCGTCAAAGCGATTGCAGCTGCATCGGCATTCTTTCCGATCGTCCTGTTGTTGTTCTCAATCGTTATCGGCCTGAGCAGTGGTGCGACAGTTCTCATCGGTCAAGCCTGGGGTAGCGGCGACCGCGGGAAGGTCCGGACTGTGGCGGGCACAGCTTTGGGAATGATGATCCTTACGGGTTTCATCGTCAGCATAGTAGGAAGCTTGTTTGCGCAAAAAATCATATTGATGCTTGGGACACCCGCAGACATCCAAGCCGATGCCACGATTTATGCGCGCACAATGCTGGCAGGGATGCCGATCATCTTTGCGCTTTGGCTGACAACGTCGATGAGCCGTGGCGTATCCGACGCAGTGACACCGTTACTAGCTCTCTCAATCGCTACAGTCGCTTCTCTTGTCTGCACCCCCGCATTCATTCGTGGCTGGTTTGGCATACCGTCCCTTGGTGTAGCCAGCGCACCCATCTCAGCTTTTGTCGGCGCCATCATTGCGATGCTGTGGCTTGCTGGGCATTGGCGACGCAAAAATCACCCTCTTGCGCCGGATTTCCGAAAGCTTTTCCAGATGCGGATCAATCTCCATCTTGCCAAAGCCATCTTGCGCATAGGTCTTCCAATGGCTGTGCAGATGCTGACGATGGCGGTAGCTGAGATGGTCCTGCTTGGATTGGTAAACCGGCATGGCGCCAATGCAACAGCAGCCTACGGGGCAATCAATCAGGCGATGCACTGGGTACAGCTTCCAGTAATGTCGCTTGGCATCACAACGTCGATTTTGACCGCCCACGCCATCGGTGCAGGCCGGGCAGACAGGATCGGCAAAATCCTGCACACCGGCCTATGGCTGAATGTCGTCACAACGGGTGGCTTCGTCATCTTCGCTTATGCGTTTGCCAACCCGATTGTCGGCTTGTTCATAACCGATAGTGAGGTCGCCGCTACAGCAATACAGCTTCTGCATATTGTGCTCTGGAGTCTTTTGGCGGCCGGAGCGTCCAGTGTCCTGACCGGCGTAATGCGCGGCAGCGGTACTGTGCTCAATCCGGCTGGCCTGTCAATTCTCGCCATCCTGGCAGTGGAAATACCGCTGGCCTACTTCATGAATGCCAAGATCGGGCTGACTGGAATATGGATTGCCTATGCCACGACCTTCGTCACAACACTGCTCTTTCAGATGCTGTACTTTCGTTTTTCATGGCAACCTCACCACATCACACGCCTGGTCTGAATGACCAGGGTCAATCCTGCGGCGCACGCGCAGCGCGTTGCAGGATTTCGACCACCATCTCGGAGGCCTTTTCGAGCGAACGCACCGGCAGAAATTCGTAGATCGAATGAAAATTATGGGCGCCGCAAAACAGATTGGGGCAAGGCAGGCCCTTTTCCGACAGCACCGCGCCGTCATAGCCGCCGCGCATGGGGATCGACTTCGGCGATACGCCAATCGCCCGCATCGCCTCTAGCGCCAGCTGTACCGGATAATGATTGGGACCCTGCAAACTGTCGGCGACGTTGCGATACATTGGCTGATATGCTGCCGTTACAGTCTGGGCACCGTGGAGTTGATTAAAACTCTCGACGACGGTCTCGACAAAGTGGCGCCGGTGGTCGAATCCCGCCTGGGTAAAATCGCGGATGTCGAGAACGATCCGTGTCTCGGCAACCGTGCCATGGATGGATTTGACCCAGTAGTAGCCTTCGCGGTTTTCCGTATATTCCGGTCTTTCACCTGCCGGCAGCATGGCGATGAATTGCTGGGCAAAGAGCACGGCATTGCGCAGCTTGCCCTTGGCCGACATCGGGTGCGCGGTCTGCCCGTGGAAGGTGATGTGGAACTCACCCGCATTCCAGTTCTCGTGCACGATCTCGCCAATCTCACAGCAATCCAGCGTGTAGGCGAAATCGGCATTGAGGGTTTTGACATCCAGCGCCTTGGCTCCCAGAAGGCCAATTTCCTCATCCGGGACAAACACGACCTTCACCTCGCCATGTTCAATCACAGGGTTCGACTGAAGCGTCTGCATCGCATGCATGATCTCGGCTATGGCTGACTTATTATCCGCGCCGAGCAAGCTTGTTCCATCGGTAACGATGATCCGGTCACCGGCATAACGCGCCAGCTCGGGAAAATCGCCCGGGCGCATAACGACCTGAAGCTGTTCGTTCAAGACGATATCGCCGCCTTGATACTGCACGATCTGGGCTTTGGTATCCGTATTGTACTCGCTGCTGGTGTCGAGATGGGCGACCCACGCCACTGTTGGAATCGTGCGATTCTTGTCGGTTGCATTGCTCGGCAGTGTCCCCACCACGATCGAATGCTCCCGTTCCTCGACATCCAGCCCCAGGTCACGCAACTCTCCGGCCAGCAAGCGCGCCAATACTGATTGACCGGCACTCGAAGGCAAATGACCTGCGCCGGGGACCGTCGTGGTATTGATGCGTGTGTAGTTGAGAAATCGTTCAACAATGTCCATTGCGTTCTCTGCCTCTGATCAAAGATGCTGGTTTCGATGATTCCACTTTTCAGGACAAGCGTTTAGGTGACATATTTGTATTGCATTGCCCTGAGCCCTCGCCGATAAATTCCGATCCCATCCATGTGATACGTTGATTCCCAGAAAAGACAGGACGACATGAAACTTCCCGAGAAAATTCTTTCAGCGACTATCCTTGCCCTCGGATTGAGCGGAACAACCATGGCTGTCGCTTCCGCAAAGACATTGATTTATTGCTCGGAAGCCGCACCAGACGGCTTTGACGCTGCGAGCACCACATCGGGTGCGACATATGACGCCTCCGCACGCAATGTTTCCAATGGCCTCATCAAGATCAAACGCGGTTCGACCGAACTGGAGCCGGGCCTCGCCGAAAGCTGGGATATTTCCGCCGACGGGAAAGAATATACGTTTCACCTGCGCAAGGGCGTGAAATTCCAGACAACAAGCTACTTTACCCCGACGCGCGATTTCAATGCGGATGACGTCATCTTTACGTTCGACCGTCAGGGGAACAAGGCCAATCCCTACAATGGTAAGGGAGTCTGGCCGCAATACAATTCCTATTCGTTCCCGAGCCTCATCGGCAAAATCGAAAAAATCGACGAGCATACCGTCAAGTTCGTCCTTACCCGTCCGGAAGCCACGATGCTCGCTTCCCTTTCCCTCACATTCGCAGTCATTCAATCCAAGGAATATGCGGACAAGCTTTTGGCCGAGGGCAAGCAGGACGAATTTGGCCTGTTACCTATTGGAACCGGTCCCTACCAGTTTGTCGATTATCAGCCGGACACGGCCGTTCGCTATACGGCTAATCCCGATTACTGGGGCGGGAAGCAGAAGATCGATAATCTGATCATCGCCGTAACCCCGGATGCCTCTGTCCGGTACCAGAAGCTCAAGGCTGGCGAATGCCATGTCATGGCTTACCCGAACCCGGCCGATCTGGCTGAGATGAAAACCGACCCGGCGATCAACCTCCTGCAAAAGGAAGGCTTGAACATTGCGTTCATGGCTTACAACACGCTGGTCGCACCTTTTAACGATGTGCGCGTGCGCAAGGCCATCAACATGGCCGTCAACAAGCAGGCGATCATCGACGCGGTCTACGGCTCGACCGGCATGGTTGCCGTCAACGCCATTCCGCCGGGTGTCTGGTCATACAATGCAGCCGTCAAGGACGATGCCTATGATCCCGCGCAGTCGCAGAAACTGCTCGCAGAGGCTGGCGTCAAAGATCTTTCGATGAAAATCTGGGCCATGCCGGTTCAGCGTCCCTACATGCCCAATGCGCGCCGGACCGCCGAAATGATGCAGTCTGACCTGGCAAAAGTTGGCATCAAGGCTGAAATCGTTTCCTATGACTGGACCGAGTACCTGAAGCGGTCACTGGAAAAAGACCGGGACGGCGCAGTCATTCTCGGATGGACGGGCGGCATTGCCGATCCGGACAATTTTCTGGCGGCCCTTCTGGGCTGCCAGGCTATTGGCAGCGGCAATCGCGCCAACTGGTGCAACGAAGACTTTGAAAAACTGATCCAGGCAGCCAAACTGACCACGGACCAGGCTGAGAGAACAAAGCTGTATGAACAGGCTCAGGTCGTGTTCAAGGAGCAGGCACCCTGGCTGACGATTGCCCATCAGATCGTCCAGCAACCGATTAGCGCCAAGGTGAAGGATTTCCGCGTTGATCCATTCGGCGGCAATCTGTTTGAAGATGTCGACATCGACGAATAAGATCGTTAAGCGACGGGGCCGGGACAATGCCCGGCCCCTGCGCAATTCTTTACAGTATCCGAGCGTTGTTGATGCCGGTGCTGATGTGGCCAATACTGCGGCTCGTCAACATCATTGAAATACGTCTAGAGATAAGTTACCTTATTACGATGCCGGGCTTTCACAATCGGGAAGCACCTAATATCGGCAGGCAATATTATTTAGGCTGGTGACGGTTTTATGCTCTGAAAAACGCATGAACCGTATTTTCGTTCTGGGCTTCTGAGATAACCAGAAATCCGCACGCAATATATTTCATACATAAACAAATTTATAAGTTGCAGAGACATGCAGAAAGACCTGAAGCCTTCCCTGATAATTGCGGTATCCATCTGGTGCATTGCCCTGCTGGTGTATGTTTCCGTGTCGGCCGTCACGATTTTTCGGGACAAGTCGGACATGTTCGCGGCAAAGGCCAATGAGATCACAACCAGTGTTGATCGCCGCATTGCCCAGAATTTTGCTTTCGTCAAATCCCTGGAGGGTTTTTCAACCGTATCCGGTGTTGAATCCATGAAGGTATTCAGCTCGCTGGTTCAGCATATAATGGACGCTTGCCCTCGCATACACCTGATCCATTTGTACGAGCTCCCCAAAGGCGATCACCCCTCTCACGCTACCCTCATGGCCAGTTTTCCCTCGACCACTGACGTTGCGGCAATACCTGCAGTGCTCCCAACCGTCATTAACCAGCCCCGTGGTATGATCCGCGGATTCGCTGATCCACGCTTTCCCGGGCGTTATTTCACAACAGCGCATGTTGAAAATGGCAATGCACATTACGCTATTGTCATGCTTCTGGATGTAGCACAAATGATCAAGCCACTCCTGCTGTCCGGCTCACCGGAGGTCGAGTGGATCATTGGCGGCGTCCCTGCCATCCTACTGAATGACGAACAGGATTCGTTTTTCTCCCCCTGGCTTCGGCTCGAAAAAACAATCGTTTCCAGTCTGCACAAAACCGCATCGGAGGACCTCACCAACTTCCCCGAAGGGACGGTGTTTCGCATAAGCGAAACTGTTGATCTGAGTGAATTGTTTAATCCGATGGGACTTGCAGCATATTGCTGTCTTTCCGCCGCAGCGGTCGCGGCAGCCTATCATACCCTGCACCAACGCCGGCTCTCCCAGCGCCTGCGGCAATCGGAGGAAGAAGCACTGGGGCGTGCCGCGAGACTGGAAAAGGAGAACCGGCTGGAGCATGCGGCACGCGTCAATGCCATCGGGGAGCTTGCAGCCGGCATTATCCACGAACTGGCGCAACCTCTCACATCACTGCTCAGCCAAAGCCAGGCGAGCCTCAAGGTACTCGAGGAAAAAGCCCCCCGCACCGGCCTCTTGAAACAGGCAATGGATGCCAACGTCCGGGATGCAAGAAGAGCCGGCCGAATACTCGGAAGGATCCGTGATTACATTGCAAATACAGCCGCAGCCCCTGAAATCACGACGCTTAACAGCGCGATCCTGGAGATTGTCGAGATTCTCAATTTGGAGATCAAACAAAGGAACGTTTCGTTGGTGCTTTGTCTTGCAGAGCCTTCGCCCGTTGCAAACATCAATCGGGTAGAGCTTGAACAAGTCGTCCACAATCTGGTCCGCAACTCGATTGAAGCACTCGGCACATCGGAGCAGCCGCAAAAGCGTATAACCATCCACACCATCGCAGATCACACCGTGAATATCATCCAAGTGTCAGACAACGGGCCCGGTTTGAGCCCGGATACACTTGCACAGCTCTTTCAGCCCTTCTTCACAACCAAGAGCAGCGGAATGGGATTGGGTCTCTCGTTGTCCCAAAGAATAGTGCAACGCGTCGGCGGGCTGCTCACCGCTTCGAACAAAGATGGCGCGGTCTTCACGATTACGCTGCCAAAAGCGGAGACTCGTCCAGCAACAGCACCTTGCATACCGCTAGTCGCCTCCGACGCAACCAACGGAATGCAACGGGAACATGACATCAAGCATTTCACCGCCCGCGCCAACAAGCGATATGCCGGATAAAGAACAAAGCGCCTCGATGCCCTACTGAACCCTCATTTTCATCTGCACAAATTCAGCCACGGATGTCGTGCCCAGTTTCTCGGAAATATTGGCCCGGTGCGCATCGACCGTCCGCAATGAGATGTTCAATGACGTTGCAATTTCCTTCGAACCCCATCCCCGGCAGACGAGATTGATGATTTCATTTTCGCGCGGGGTCAATGACGCGAACAACGTTTCGGCCTCTCGCTTTTCCAAAACAATTTCGAGAAGCACTTCAGCTTTCCTGAGCGCTTCAAAAAGCTGCTCCGGATCGACAGGCTTGGCCAGGAAATCAACGACACGCGATTGAAACGCCGTGCGGCAACTCCTCAGATCTCCATAGCCGGTAACAATGATGATAGGCCAGTCAATGCCTTTGCCGATCAGTTCCTTCTGCAATTCCAGCCCGTTCAGCTCCGGCATCTGCAAATCCAGAAGCAGGCATCCGGGTGGCAACAGGCTGACCTCACGAAGAAAGGTCAACGGGCCATCAAAAGCAATGACATTGATCCTGTAGGCCTCGAAGAGCAGACAGAGCCCCTCCCGGACGGCAGCATCATCGTCAACGAGGTAGACTGGATAGCGCATCAAAACGTGACCTTGTCTGGCGGCAGCAGCAATGGGCAAACCGAAACCTTGCCGTCGAGCAGGCGGAGAATACCCCGCCACACGATCACAGACTCACATGACAATGTATCCGTACTTGTACCTATTCAGGTAGCTGCCAGGCGTTCAGATTGAAACAGCCATGGCAACGATGAGCACGGCCAGGGTGAGCGTGAAAACGAGAACCGCCACATCCGCATCGCTGAGTCTGACCTTTGCCGTCCGAAGCGGTGATATTCCAGACCTTGGCTTGGCCTGACACGCAAGAAGCATGATGGCAATGATAGCCAGAACGTAGGTAAGATCGCGCATTCTATTCAACTATATCTGGTTCATGTCCCTGTTTAAAATAATGAATTCAACATATGAAATCCATTGCAGCACCATACCCAGAATATAAAAATCTCATATAATTTTTAGGCCCCGCATGAAACGCCGATGTTCGACTTGAACACTGACCGGCGACATCGGTTCCTTATACTTTTTGATATGAATACTGCGAACGCGCGGTGGAATTCCAGTCGGCAACGACACAGAATATGGCGTATGCTGAGGCCGTCTGTTGCGCACGGGACACAGCGGATGTCACGCTATATCTGTCAGACACGCGCAAAGCGTCCTTGCATCCCCGGCGGCTCGCATTTGTTCGAGCACCCCGGGAACTCTCAGTTTTCGCGTAAAATGCGCCAACACATTCAAGTGCCTGTTTGCTTCAGCGTCAGGCGTGATCAGCATGAGAATGACATCCACCGGCAGATCATCAATGGCATCGAACTCGACGGCCTTCTTCAGCCTTGCCAGGCAGGCTCTTGGCTTATCGATCCCTTCCATCCGCGTGTGCGGAATAGCAACGCCCTGTCCGATGCCGGTGGAACCAAGGCGCTCGCGCTTTTGCAGCGCAGCCAAGAGAGCCGCCGCCGGAACTCCCGCATCCCTGCTCACAACATCCGCCATGGCATGCAGTGCCTGCGTCTTGGATGACACCTCCAAATCATACATCACATCATCAAGATTGAGATAATCAGCCAATTTCATTCTCATTTCCAATTGCAAATCCCTGCGTACAAGCACGCGGCAATCCTAGTCAGCTTCTTTCAGACGATACCCCACGCCGGTCTCCGTCACGATGTATCGCGGCTGATCCGGCAGTTGCTCAATTTTCTGCCGGAGTTGTCGGATGTAGACGCGCAGATACTGGACATCCGCAGAGCCACCCCACACCTGTGACAGGAGAAAGCGGTGCGTAAGCACCTTGCCGGCGTGCTGCACCAGAACGCGGAGGATATCGTATTCCTTCGGCGACAGCTTCGCTTCACTGCCGTCGACCTTCACAATCCGCTTCACCAGATCGACGGACAGACCGCCGGTTTCGAAAACCGGCAACTCCCCCTGCTGCTGCAGGCGATGCCGCAGGGCAACCCGAATGCGTGCGACCAGCTCGTTCATTCCAAACGGCTTGACGACATAATCATCGGCTCCAAGCTCCAGCGCCTCCACTATACCCCGTTCATCGGTACGGCTTGACAGTATGACCACCGGAATATCCGAGCCCTCCTCGCGCCACCGGCGCAGAAGATCGAGACCAGAAACATCGGGAAGACCGAGGTCGAGCAAAATCAGGTCGGGCTGATGGGCTTCCATCTGCTCGGCCGCGCTGGTGGCATTCCCCGCCTCCAGGACATTGTAACCCTGCGTACCAAGGCCGACCCGCAACAGTTTCCGAATGGGTTGCTCATCGTCCACGACAAGGATCCTGACGCTGGAATTTGTCACGGCCTGGCATCCATGCTGGGAACGGTCCGGGAAGCCGGCATTCTGATGGTGAAAACTGCTCCTGACCGATCTGTTCTTTGTTCCGCCGTGATTGTGCCGCCCATTGCCTCAATGAATCCGCGGGAAATGGAAAGCCCCAATCCAGTTCCCGCCTTGACCTGATCACCCTTGCTCACCCTGTAGAAACTGTCGAAGACCCTTTCGAGATCCTCAACGGGAATTCCCGGACCTTCGTCCATCACCTGAAGGATGACCGATCCGTCATCCGACCAGGCTTGTATCCGCAGAGCCGAACCATCGGGGGCATATTTCGCGGCATTGTCCAGCAGATTGAAAAGCACCTGCTCAAACAGGACCGGGTCAATCCTCAGCATCGGCAAGTCATCCGGTATCGAGATATCGATCTTATGGGTTCCGATGATCTTCTTTGCCCGGCTCAGAGCCGAACCGACAATGTCCCCGGCATAGTGATAGGCAAAGTTCGGTTCCATTGCCCCGGACTCAATCCGGGTCATGTCGAGCAGATTGGCAATAAAGCGATTGAGACGCTCGGATTCGTCGATGACTGTCGAGAGAAGATCGGAACGTTCAGCAGCAGCAAGCACGGGAGAGAATTCCTTCAAGGTGCCGGCGGCACCCATAATGGCAGCCAATGGAGTCTTCAGATCATGCGAGATAGACGTCAGCAGGGCTGAGCGGAGACGGTCCGCTTCCGCCGCCAGCTTTGCCTTGTCCACATCAGCCGCCAGTTGTGTTCGCTCAATGCCAACCGCCGCCTGGTCGGCCAGGGCGTCAAGCAGGCGCTGCTGTTCAGGCGTCAGCAAAGGCCCCTTCTTGTCGCTGTCGAGACCGATGACACCAACGGCCATGCGTCCCGTTCGCAAGGGCAGATAGAGCCGTTTTGCGCCCGGCAGGGTATCGGCTCCCCTTCCCGCGGCCCGGTTGTTTTCCCACGCCCACCGCGCCGCCGCGATGTCGGCGTCATCCAATGTATCGTCGGGCGGATAACCGGCCTTCACTTCAATCGAACCCTTTTCCGGCAGGAGAAGCACGACCCGCAGTTTCAACATGGATGCGATCTGAAAGGCTGTGGCCCACAGGACATCATCGAGCGTGCTCGTTCCCGCCAGCTTCTTGCTGAAGAGATAGAGATCTTCCGTTGTTCTGGCCCGTTGCCGCGCTGCCGCGGCCTGCCGCTGCACCCTGGCCGTCAAATTGCTGGCGATCACCGCAACACCAAAAAAGAAGCCAAGCGCAATCACACTTTCCGGGTCGCTGATGACCAGGGTGTAAAGGGGATCAAGGAAGAAGAAGTTCAGCACAACCGCGCTTAGCACCGACGCAAACAGGGCCGGCCAGAGTCCAACCGTCACCGCCGAAGCAAGTACGGCCATCAGGAAGACCAGGGCGATATTGCGCACATCCAGCACGCGCGAGATCAGCAGCCCCACCGCAAGCGCTCCGGCGACATATGCTGTGCTCAGAAGATAGGCCTTGATCTGGAAACGCCCTTCCGGAATTTCCGGCGCTTTCTGACGGGCCGGTTCGCCGTTCTGCTCGTTTCCGGAAATCACATGCACACTGATATTCCCGGCGTGCCGAATAAGATCATGCGACACCGACCCTTCGAAGAACTCACGCCAGCGCGGCTTTGTCGGCTTGCCCGTCACAATGTGCGTGACGTTGTTCTCCCGTGCATAGCGGGCAATCTCTTCGGCGGGATCGCGTCCGGGCGTCGTGATCGCATCTCCCCCCAATTGGCTTGCCAGCCGCAAGGTGGAGGCAATGCGATCCTTGTCGTCTTCCGAGAGCCGCGTTGATCCGGGCGTTTCCACATAGAGTGCCGTCCACGGCGCACGCAAGCGGTCAGCGAGACGCCGGGCATAGCGGACAAGGGAGGTTCCTCCCTGATGATCATCGATGCACACGACGACGCGATCGCCGGCAGCCCAGGGTCCCGATATCGCGTTCGCCTGCATATGCGAGAGAAGCTGATCGTCGACCCGCTGCGCCGTGCGGCGCAAGGCGAGCTCGCGCAGTGCCGTCAGGTTCCCCGGAGAGAAATAGTTCTCTATCGCCCGTTTGGCGGTGTCGGGAACATATACTTTGCCTTCATGCAGGCGCTTGATCAGATCTGCCGGCGTGAGATCGATGATTTCAACGTCGTCCGCCTCGTCGATGACGGAATCAGGCACGGTTTCCCGCACACGCACATGGGTGATCTGGGCCACGACATCATTCAGACTTTCCACATGCTGAATGTTGAGGGTGGAGTAAACATCAATGTCGTGTCTTAAAATCTCCTGGACATCCAGGTACCGCTTCGGATGGCGTGAACCAGGCGCATTCGTGTGTGCCAATTCGTCCACGAGGACAAGAGCCGGACGGCGCGCCAGGATCGCGTCAATGTCCATCTCTTCAAGCTGGTGGTCCTTGTAGTTGATACGGGCTTTGGGGAGGACCTCGAAACCTTTGACAAGGGCTTCCGTTTCCTTGCGCCCATGTGTCTCGACCACACCGATAACAACATCGATGCCCTCGGCAATCGCCGCCCGTCCGGACATCAGCATCTCGTAGGTCTTTCCGACCCCCGGCGCTGCCCCCAAAAAAATCTTCAATCGACCGCGGGTCTCTCGCTCGGCATTTTCCAGCAGCGCCTCGGGCGATGGTCTTCGTTCAGTGTCGCGGCCGTCATCAGGCATGTGTCATGACCCCTTCGAAAATACCGGGAACCCGCATCGCACGTTCCCGGCATTTCAGGCTAACCGGCTTATTTCAGACCGTCGAGTGCCTGATTCAACGCCAGCACATTGATAACCGGCTCACCCATGAATCCAAGCTCGCGCGCCTGTATGTTCTGATCCACCAGCTGGCGAATGCGTGCCTCGTCAACACCTCTGGCTTTTGCTACGCGCGGAATCTGGTAGTGAGCCGCAGCCGGAGAAAGATGTGGGTCTAGACCGCTGCCCGAAGTGGTTACCAGATCAATTGGCACAGGAGCAGCGCTATTCGTTTCCTTCAATGCTGCCGTATCGGTCTTGATGCGGTCGATCAGTTTCGGATTTGTCGGGCCGAGATTTGAACCGCCGGAAGAACTCGCATTGTATCCATCACCGGCGGCCGATGGCCTGCCATGAAAGTACTTGTCAGAGGCAAATGCCTGGCCGATCAGTTCGGACCCGATGACAGTTCCGTTCTTCTCGATCAGACTGCCATTGGCCTGGTGCGGAAACAGCAGCTGCGAGAGCCCGGTCATACCCAGGGGATAGATGAGACCCGTGATCACTGTGAGGGCGATAACCATGACAATCGCGGGTTTGAGTTGTTTTAACATTGGAATGATCCTTTATGCGAGCCCGAGGCTGGTGATGACCATGTCGATCGCTTTGATGCCGATGAATGGCACGATGACACCGCCCAGGCCGTAAATCAGAAGGTTGCGGCTCAAGAGAGCCCCTGCACCGACCGCCCGGTACTTGACGCCTTTGAGCGACAGCGGAATGAGCGCAACGATGATCAGGGCATTGAAGATGATTGCCGACAGAATGGCGCTTTGCGGTGTCTGCAAACCCATGATGTTGAGCGCGGCGAGCTGCGGGTAGAACGCCAGAAACATTGCAGGAATAATGGCGAAGTATTTGGCGATATCGTTGGCGATCGAGAACGTCGTCAGTGCACCGCGCGTCATCAGCAGTTGCTTGCCGATGCCGACGATTTCAATGAGCTTGGTCGGA
Organism: uncultured Phyllobacterium sp.; assembly: GCF_902479695.1. Lineage (NCBI taxonomy): Bacteria > Pseudomonadati > Pseudomonadota > Alphaproteobacteria > Hyphomicrobiales > Phyllobacteriaceae > Phyllobacterium > uncultured Phyllobacterium sp. The sequence goes on from NZ_CABSQF010000001.1 coordinate 89,221, forward strand.
TCGCTGTCGAGATCGACCATGTTGCCCGCTTCACGCGCTGCCACCGTGCCGGTGTTCATAGCCACACCGACGTCGGCCTGCGCAAGCGCCGGCGCGTCGTTGGTCCCGTCGCCACACATTGCCACGAGCTTGCCCTTGGCCTGTTCGTCGCGGATGAGCGAGAGCTTGTTCTCAGGTGTGGCTTGAGCGAGGAAATCGTCAACGCCGGCTTCCGCAGCAATTGCCGCTGCTGTCAGCGGGTTATCACCCGTGATCATCACAGTCTTGATGCCCATGCGGCGCAGTTCCGAGAAGCGTTCGCGAATCCCACCCTTGACGATGTCCTTCAGGTGAATGACGCCGAGCAGCTTGCCATCGCGTACCACTGCAAGCGGTGTTCCGCCTGCCTTGGCTATCTGATCGGCGATGGACTGCAGCTCACGCACCAGCTCGGCGCTTGCCCGGACGGTTCCCGTCGCAACGGTTGTGGAATTGACATAGGCAAGAACCGCATCGACAGCTCCCTTGCGGATGGACGAGCCATCGATATCCACGCCGCTCATGCGGCTTTGCGCAGTGAACGGCACGAACGCGGCATGCAATGTCGCCATGTCACGCGCACGAATGCCATATTTTTCCTTTGCCAATACGACGATCGAGCGGCCTTCCGGCGTTTCATCGGCCAGGGAGGCAAGCTGTGCCGCATCGGCCAGTTCCTGCTCGGTCACGCCGGTCACGGGACTGAATTCTGTTGCCTGGCGATTGCCGAACGTGATCGTACCGGTCTTGTCGAGAAGCAACGTGTCGACGTCACCGGCGGCCTCGACGGCACGCCCGGACATGGCAAGAACATTGAACTGGATCAGCCGGTCCATGCCCGCAATGCCGATTGCCGACAGAAGCGCGCCGATCGTGGTCGGGATAAGCGTGACAAACAGAGCGACCAGGACAACAACAGGAATGGCGCCGCCTGCATAGGTTGCAAAGCTTGGGATCGTTGCCGTTGCGAGCACGAAGATCAGGGTCATGCCGGCAAGAAGAATGTTGAGCGCAATTTCGTTGGGTGTCTTCTGCCGTTCCGCGCCTTCGACAAGCGCAATCATCCGGTCGATGAATGTGGAGCCGGCAGCGGCAGTGATACGCACGCGCAGCCAGTCCGACAGGACCTGGGTTCCGCCGGTGACGGCCGAGCGGTCACCGCCGGACTCGCGGATGACCGGAGCGGATTCGCCAGTGATGGCAGATTCATTGACCGAGGCGATGCCTTCGATGACTTCGCCGTCCGAGGGGATAATATCGCCTGCCTCGACCAGCACGATATCGCCGACCTTCAGCTTGGTGCCGGGCACCAGTTTGAAGCTGGTGCGGTCATCGCCGGTGAGAAGCTTGGCCTGCGTTTCCGTGCGCGCCTTGCGCAGTGAATCCGCCTGTGCCTTGCCGCGGCCTTCGGCGACGGCTTCGGCAAAATTGGCAAAAAGCACGGTGAACCAGAGCCAGACGATGATCTGGAATGAAAATCCGAGATCGCGGCCGCCGGTCGCCAGGTCCTTGAGGAACAGCACCGTCGTCAGGAACGAGACCACAGCAACCACGAACATGACGGGGTTTTTGATGAGGCTGCGCGGATCAAGCTTTTTGAAAGCTCCTCCGATGGCCGGTATGAGTATGCGAGAGTCCATAAGGCTCGCGGATTTGGACTGGCTCATTTGAGACTCCAGTTTTGAAATTCTTGTAACGGCACAGCGGCGATCATGACGCTGTGACTGTGTGAAGACAGGCGTATGCCGCAAGCCAGACGATCAGCATCACCAGCGTCATGCCAAGGATGATGTCGGAGGCGCGCACGCGCTTGGCTGCTCCTCGCGCCAGCTTGCCGGCGCGAGGATGGACGTTGAATTGCAGGTAACCGTGACGCATGACAGGCTCCATCAGAAGGTCTGGCCAAGACCGATGGCGAGGTGCTCGACAATCGGTCCGACAGCCAGGGCCGGGAAAAAAGTGAGACCGCCGACGATCAGGATGACGCCAATGAGAAGTCCGACAAACAAACCGCCATGGGTTGGGAAGGTGCCTGCGGATTCCGGAACGGTCTTCTTGACGACCAGCGACCCGGCAATTGCCATGACCGGAATGATCACGAAGAACCGGCCCATGAGCATGCCGATGGCGAGCGTCAGATTATACCAGGTGGTGTTTCCGCTGAGACCGCCGAATGCCGAGCCATTGTTGGCGGCAGCTGACGTATAGGCATATAGGATTTCGGAGAAGCCGTGCGGGCCGGAATTGCCGGTCGCAGCGACAGCCGATGGCAGCACGCATGCAATCGCCGTGAACCCAAGCATGGCAAGCGGCAGGCACAGCACGCCGAGCATGGCCATCTTCACTTCCTTGGCTTCGATCTTCTTGCCGAGATATTCCGGCGTGCGGCCGACCATCAGTCCGGCAACGAAAACCGCGATCACCACATAGAGCAGAATGCCATAGAGACCGGCACCCACACCGCCGATGATGACCTCACCCAGCATCATGTTGATCATGGGCAGCATGCCGCCAATGGCCATGAAACTGTCATGCATGGCATTGACCGCGCCGCAGGATGCGGCCGTTGTGATCACGGCGAAAAGCGCCGACAAAGCGATGCCGAAGCGGGTCTCCTTGCCTTCCATATTGCCGCCATCGATCCCAAGGGCATGCACCAGCGGATTGCCGGCGGCTTCCGACCAGTAGCAGGCGGTGACACCGGCCAGGAAAAGAACCCCCATGGCGGCGAAGAGAGCCCAGCCTTGACGTTGGTTTCCAACCATCCGGCCGAAAACATTGGTCAGCGCGGCACCGATCGCAAAGATCGAGACCATCTGGATGAAGTTCGAGATGGCGTCCGGGTTTTCAAAGGGATGGGCCGAGTTGGCATTGAAGAAACCGCCGCCATTCGTGCCGAGCATCTTGATCGCCAGCTGGGATGCGACGGGGCCGACTGCAATGGTCTGCTTTGCGCCTTCGAGCGTTGTGGCATCCACATAGGTCCCGAGTGTCTGCGGAACACCGAGATACACGTAGACAAGCGTCAGAACGATGCAGATGGGGAGCAGTATGTAGAGCGTGCTTCGCGTCAGATCGACCCAGAAATTGCCGACGGACCTGCCTGACGTGCGGGCAAACCCGCGAATGAGGGCGATGGCAATCGCAATACCTGTGGCTGCCGATACGAAGTTCTGAACGGTGAAACCGGCCATCTGAACGAGATAGGACATGGAGCTTTCGCCGCCATAGTTCTGCCAGTTGGTGTTGGTGACAAAGCTGACAGCACTGTTGAAGGCAAGACCGGGTTCCGTTGCCGTCATGCCAGCGGGATTATAGGGAAGAATTCCCTGGAACCGCTGCAAGGCATAAAGGACAATCAGTCCGCCCAGACTGAAGAGCAACAATGCAGCCGTATAGGTGGTCCAGTGTTGCTCGTCACGCTCGCTTGTTCCGGCGATACGATAAAGGCCCCGTTCCACCGGAACGAGGACGGGCGAAAGGAATGTGCGCTCGCCGTTAAAAACACGCGTCATGTAACCGCCAAGCGGTTTCACAAGTAAGATGATGATCCCGCAGTAAACGAGAATCTGTATCCAGCCGTTGAGAGTCATAGGTGTAGCTTTCCAAGCCTGGTGTCAGAGGCGATCAGAAGCGCTCTGGGCGAACCAGCGCGTAAGTGAGATAGGCAAGAAGGAACAAGGTCACTCCACCTCCGAGAATGTAATCGATGGTCATTATCCGATCCTTCCGATTACAAATTTTCGCAGGCTTTTGTATAAGCCAGCGAAATGAGAAAGAACAAAATACCAATTCCAAGAACAATAAAGTCCATCTGGAGAACTCCTTATATAGACAGCATCAATATTGCCGATCATTACTCAAAAGTATTTTCAGACAAATTGCTGAGCAAAGGAGTTATGCCGCCTCGGACATAAGAATTCGAGACGGGACACAGAGAGGAGGTATAAGGAAACTATAAGGATTTGAGAGGGGATTGGCTGAATTCCTCGCAACAACGGAACGCACGCTATGCCAATGGAATAATTTCATAAAAGGCCTAAGCGCCATCAAGATGGACGCATCTCGGTCAGGAAATCATTTCAATCCCAGAACTGCTCACCGGCCAGCTGCTCAGCAAAATGACGGCGATACCAGCGAGAATGAAAGGCCATAACCACAGGAAATGCCCAATTCCTCACGATCGTCAGCAAGCGCAGATTTTGGCCAATCACCGCCTTCGGCGGTATTTCAGCACGCATACCATCGTGTCAGCGCAGGGCTGTACGACAGATTCTGGAACGTGGGAATGTTCCACGTATACTTTTCAACGATGCGGCCCGTTCGGGAGAACCAACTGTTATTAAGATTTTGATCCGCGCCTAAAAGATGCGGATATTTTTCAATTGGATGCGCAGGACAAAGAAATGAACAGCCCATGAGCGTATTCGATAGGGCACGCTGCCTTGGCGCGGGCAAGACAGTCCCGGCCGTGGCACGGTTTGCGAATATTCCGGTTTCCTGATCACTTCATTGCATCAATCCGACAGACCGCAACATGTCATACAAAACTGTCAGATATTGTCGTTACTCGCAGCAGATCATTCTTGTAACGTATTCCTTGTCTTAATTCTCGGCGGCCAACTGAGCGAAAAATCATCTCGATCGAGAGTCAAATTCGGACTATAGGCGGGATCTTCTCGAAGAACTCTACCCCAACGTTCCTTTAGAAAATTCACTTCCCCCAGGAATCTTGCCTGCTTTTCCGGTGTATCCTCAATCCCGCGCGACGCCGATTCATGATGGTAAAGCTCTGCAAAGGGCGTCCAAACATTTCGATACCCTGCTTCCCGGACACGAATGCAGAAGTCGATATCGTTAAAGGCTACTTTCAGGTTCTCCTCGTCCAATCCGCCAACTTGTGTAAAAATATCCTTTCGAACGATCAAACAGGCTGCGGTAACAGCACTGAGGGTTTGCGTCAGTTGCGCCCTCCCGAAATACCCCGGTGCACCGCGTGGTAGTCCTTTGTGAGCATGGCCAGCGGCACCCAAGAGGCCCAATATGACGCCCGCATGTTGAAGCGTGTCGTCCGGATACCACAGACGCGCACCAACCGCTCCCACACCAGGCTGGCTGGCTATGCTGACCATTTCACTCAACCAATTAGCGGATATAACTTCGATATCGTTGTTGATCAGACCGATGAACTCGCCTTTGGCTTCCTGCACCGCACCGTTATTCAACGCAGAATAATTAAACGGCCTCGTATCACGCATGACACGAATCCGCTTTTCGCGAGAAATCGTATCGAGATACTTCAGAGTGTCCTCATCATCCGAATTATTATCGACAATAATTATCTCATAATTCGCGTATTCTGTCTTTGCAACAATGCTGTCTATACATTGCCGCAACAGGTTTAATCTATTCCGCGTTGGAATGATGAGACTCACGAGTGGAAGTGCGTCAGGCAAATCGTATCGAGTTCTGTACATCCCGAAGTCGAGCAGTTCCGACGTGGCTTTGATTTCCATGCGTTGGAAATGCTCATTGAGCACTTGCTGTCCTACGCGGAGCGCATAGCCCTTGTTGCTTCCCGACTGAGCAGTGCTATCTGCGTGGCTGCGCCAATGGTAAAGTACCCGCGGGATATGCAGGATTTGATCGGCTTTCAACACCTCAATGCAGCGCAAAGCAAGGTCATAGTCCTGAGAGCCCTCTCTGCCTTCTCTAAAGCCGCCAAGGCTCTTCACCAAGTCTGATTTGTAGACGCCCAAATGAGAGATCATATTGTGCGACAAGAACAGATCCGGGTTCCAGTCGGATTTGAAATACGGACTGAAACGTTTTCCGACTTCGTCAATTTTATCTTCATCTGAGTAAATCAACACCGCGTCCGGATTGCACTCGATGGCTTCAAAAACGTAGTATAGCGCCTCCGGCGTAAGCAGATCATCCTGATCCATAAGTGCAGTCCACTCGCCGGTTGCGAGTTCAAGCGCGCTATTGGAAGCCGCAGAAATATGACCGTTTGCAGCGCGAAAAGTGACTTTTATCCGCTCATCCAGTGCCTGATAGTTGAGAAGCACTTCGCGAACTCTTGGATCAGTGGATTTATCATCAGCGATGCAAAGCTGCCAATGTGGATAGAGCTGGTCGCGAACTGATTGAATCGCTTCGTCAAGCCACACCAGATTGGGATTGTAAACAGGCATCACAATGGAAATCAGAGGGGTATTCTTCGACCGTTTCAAATGCGCATTTACATCCTCAGATTCCACTCGATCCAGCATTGCATAACGATCCAGCCATTCCGAGTAGTCATTTCCAAACATGCCTCCCTTGGGATTTGTGCTATCCGCTGCCTTGATCCGTTGCAGTAAACCCAACACACCTTCCCGTTGAATTATTTTTAAAGCATAACCCATCGATGATTTCACACCGCCGCCATACTTTATGAGCTTCGACAGAAGAATGATTTTTCTCAAGATGCCCTGAATGCGATTACTGATAAATCGATAGGGTGCAGTCATTTTCCAACTCGTCGAACGCTCGTATGCCGAAATTTGTTGCGTTTTCTGGAAGATCTGGCTTTGAAGCTCTTTCGCAGCGTCACTCATCCCAAGACACTTTGACTTTAGCTCTAAAATTTCGTTGCCGAGCTTACCATTGCTAAGTCTCAAGCGGTCATTTTCTTGTTTCAGCAGGTTATTTAGATTATTTTTATGTTCCACTTTGACTTCCAACTCTTGGATCCGTTGGGAATACTCATTCAGTTTGGTTGTTTTCACGTCCAAAGCTTCCTGTTTAAACGTACAACGGCTTCCGCCTTAACCGCGGCACCGCGAAGGGTGTAGGGTTGAACATAGTGGACTACTACCGTTGCAAAGCTGGAGTTGCCATGGCACCCCACGCTCCCCATCCCCGTCCTTTGTCTTCCAGCGTTATACTTAGGTTCGATTTCTCACCTTCCTTGCATGCATCAAACGCCTTTATCTGCAAATATTGCCATAAATGGGGTCGCAGCAAATCAAACACCGGTGTCTCATCAGATACCATCCTACCGTTGGATTTGATGACAAGACTTAACCCTTCTGTTGAGGGCCCACGCAAAATTGGAACAATGACGGTCTGACAAGTGGCATCGCGAATGTTGTAGGTTATGCTGCCTACATCCTCATCGGACGAAACCCAAGTGCCACTGATTTCGGCCCCCTCATAGGGTACGCTTATGGAAAGGATGGCTGGCACGCCGGGGCTAGCCGTTGCACCCAAATGCACAACCTGCGTTTGCAGGGGCGCTAATTTCCCAGCTGGGACCAGGTATGGTCCATCTGGCAAGAGGGGGAGATCCACACGGCACGGCTTTTCGTTCTCGCCGAAAATCACCAGCAAAGCGATGGGAAGGCTTGTATTGCCTGCTGCCCCATTTACGGGCACCACAAAACCACGATAGTTCCTGTTTGCGCCAACAGTTTTAGCAATATCGGGACGGCGCTGAAGTGGGGCCGTGTATCCGAGAACATTCTGGCTTGCGTCGACGGCAACAATCCACCGTGGAGTTTGTCGCTTAGCATTTGTCACCCAGCCAGTCGCCTGCCACGCCGTAGCAGAAAGACGCTGGACTTTATCGACGGATCCAAGTTCACAAGCCTGGGCTGGTTTATCAGTCCACTGTTTCCAACTCGATCCTGACAGTCCTGGGTTATCTGCGAATAGATTGAGTTTGGCGTCTCGCAGAAAATCAATAGTCGGCTTTATGCGGTCTGGTAAGGGGTACAATTTCAGCAACTGCTCATCAGGAAGCAAACCGGAAGACAGAAAATATCCAGCCTGGTTGACTTCATTCGTGTGGCTGGCACCAGCAACATTACCCGGCCGTAAACTGGTCCACGCCGCAACACTTAAGGCAAGAAGAATCCATAATCCCAATCGCGCCTGACGAAGCGACGGCCGATAATCGGCTAAAACTGTCACTCGAAACAGAATGGCGAAAAGTGTCATCCACAAAACAAGCATAGGCGTCGAATAGCGTGACGACAGTGCTGCACCTGTACCCAGCGCCGTCCTCCCCCACGCCGCGCCAACCGCTGTTGCGAAGAGAAAACTTGCGAGGGCAAAGAGCCCCACCAAAGCCTCATCGAGCGGCCGTTTGCGCAGAAACGGTAGCAGAACATAAAGCAAAAACAGAATACAGTAAGCACCAAACAACACCAGACCACATATCGCGGCAATAACTCCTCGATTACTGATGGGGCTTCCAAGCATGCCGAGGAAGAAAGATATGAGATTACCGAGTGTCTTTAATGTCGGATCTCCAACGGCAGTCGCACCTTTTGTCAGGACGACAAAAGCACCAATGAACAATGCCCCGACAAATCCATACAGAACCGCTTTGACAGGCCGGTAGCGCCGCAGAACAAGCAGGATGAGAATGGAAACAGGCAATGCGACGCCGTTGCCCATTGAAAACACGCCCAAACCCGTTGTGACGATCAATCCAGCAAACCACCAAGGGGATGTGACTTGCTCACGATCGCTGATTTTCAATCCGATGAGACAGCTTATCAGCGTGAAGATCAGCACGAGATAAAACTGAGGTTGGAACCCCCACAGCAAGTTCTCCCATTGGGCCAGCGAAAATCCCGATGCAGAGAAAAGCAGAAAGAAGGGATAGAAATACTTGCTCTCTCTATCATTGATGAACAACAGCTTGGCCAAAAGCCACGCAATACAAAATGTTGCGATGCCGATTGAAACGATGAGGGGGCCATTGGTTAAGCTGAAAAAATAATAATCGAGAAAGAAAATCAACTTTGTCGTCGCAATGACATGCTCGTTATGTGCAGCAAAAAGATACCGGAGCGAGAGTGTGTCTTGCTTTGATCTCGCCAGTTCAGTCGCAAATTCCCACTGATCCCAATAAAGGGGGACCATATAGTTCGCCCGCACGAATAAAATCGAGTAAACTATGAGAACCAAGGAGATCAAACAGACCAGCGCCAGAAACATCGCGTTCCTTGTGACCATTCTAAGCATTGATTATTGTCCATCCTTACGGGCGAAAGTGAATGATTTATGCGCGAGATAGCTGGTGATAACGGGGCTCAGGACGCCGATGATATGGGCTGTCGTGTCCGCGTTCCACGTGTAATTTATCAAGGGGAAAAACCAGCGGGCCAAACCGACGCTGACGAGCCAGACCTGCAGGAGCGACACCAGATTGACCAGACCGAACCGTATGTATTCCTGGCGCACGGAACTGCCCGACTGATCGAAGACGAACAGCTTCATCAAAATATAGGCTGTTGTCATTCCGGCCAGATAAGCCAGCACAATTGCCGCGCTGAACGGCATGATTTGCGACAGGGCAATGCGCGAGGCAATGTTCACTGCAGCTGCGATACCACCCGAAATGACAAAACGCAGAAATGGTGAGGCGACGATTGCAGTCGCTCGTTCACGCATCAGGCAACCGCCTCGGCCATGGACCTGCCAAAGCGGATGCTCTCCGAGACACCCCGGTCTTCGGGATAGTAAAAGCAGGTGTCGGCAATCTGCAGACCGGAGATCGGGGTCTGGACCTCCGGCAGTTTCTCGTAAAAATTGGGCTCACAGACCGGCTGGGCATACCGAAGACGGCCCACCGTTGCATCGATGAGATCGTTTCGGGTGATGGCCGGATTGATGCGCTGGATGTAGCCGAACGCCTCATCGATGAACTGCTGATCCGTCCACTGCCATTTCGGCTGGCTGGTCGGCATATAGTAGGGCACGTACACAATCGTGTCATCCACCGGACGCAGATTTGAAAACTCGATGATACCGGGAATATCAATGTTTTCATCGACAATGTTGAGCCAGAAATTCTTCGTGACCGACCGCTTGAGCTTGAACAGCAGGCAGACAACGCCGATGTTGCGGATGGCGTCGTATCGATCCCGCCAGGACTGCGGAAGATCCGGAGCAAGTTTGGACACCAATGGCGTCGGCACCGTAGAAATCACCGCATCGCCCGGGAAAAACCTCCCGCCTGCCGTAACACCAATGACTTTTCCGTTCTCAGTTTCTATTTTTTCGGCCGGGGCTGCGAGATGCAGCCGCCCGCCTTTTGCTTCAAACGCAGATACCAGTGCCTTGACGAGGGTCTCGCTTCCTCCCTCGATATAGCCCAGCTCCTCCTGAAATATCGAACGACGGGAATTGCCGATGCGCTTGATGCGCGTGGCGATCCAGGATGCGGAGATATCGTCCGACAGTTCGTAGAACTTGAGCTGCATCAGCCGGCGCCAAAGCGTCTCATAGACTTCCTTGCCGGACCCGCGCTCGATCCATTGTTTGGCAGTCAATTTTTCAATGCTGTTGAAGACCTTTGCCTTCGTCGTCAAAAACATCTGCGCGCCAGTGCGCAACTTCGCAATGAAGCTCAGATGCGGGAACATCAGCAGCGAAATGGGGCTTCCCCAAGGATGGACCTTGTCTTTCATGTAATAGGCCATGGAGGTTGGCGTCCAGCGCATCTTGTCGCCGATACCGAGCTCGTCCATCAAGGCGAAAGTCGGCTTGTCGGTTTTGCAGACAAAGTGATAGTACCGCTCGATCGACACTCCACCGAAGTCAAAGTGCGCGGCCATGCCGCCCGGTTTGCTGTCTGCCTCGATCAAATCAACTTCATGACCAAGCGTTGCGGCCCGGTGCGCTGCGGCAAGCCCCATCGGGCCAGCACCTATGACAATGATCCTGCTCATGTAAAATCCTCAGAAATCCAGAACGATGCCGGAATAGCGGGCATCAAGATATGTCTCTTCCAGCGCGGTGCGCAGCGGCGTTGCTTTGATACCGAATATTTCCGGCCAATCGATCACAGGAAATGTTTCCGGTATGACCAGCGCTTCGAGCTGCCGGGTGGTGAACGGCGGATTGCTGTTGAACTTGCCGTACACGAACAACAGCGCCCAGAACAGGTGATAGGGCAGATGAACGATCCTGGCTTTCGGCTTGACCGTGTCATGTATCAGCTGGATGAGATCGCCATAGTGAATCTGCTCCAGCCCCGATATATCATAGGTTCCTGTTGCGCGGCTGGTCAAACCGGACGCGATGATTGCGGCGAAATCGCCGACATAAAGCGGTTGACGGATAAACTTGCCATCGCCGGGAATGGGAAAGATGGCGGTCCGGTCCATAAACCTGCGCAACCAGCCCAGATGTTTGCGATCGAACCAGCCAAACATCAGCGTCGGGCGCAATATCAGATGCGGAATGTCGCCGACGGTATCGATGAATTTCTCTTGGGTGGTTTTGGAGCGCGTATAGAAATCATCGGCCTGCGAGTGCACGACCGAAGAAGAAATCTGCACGAAATAGGGTACGCTGTGCTTTCGCATGGCCGCGACAATATTTTCAGTGGCCGTGACATTGTTGTCGGTGAATTCCTGTTCCTGGAGACCACCAATCTGCGCTTGATTGAGCACCAGGGCATCGGCGCCGGCCAGTGCATCCATCCATGGGCCCGGCTTGGCGAGATCGGCTTCGATTGTCTCGATTTCCGGATGCATCCGCCGCAGCAAAGCGGTGTTTGTCGGGTGCTTGTCGATCCCCACGATCTTGATATCCGGGTTCGTTTTCAGCCTGGCGATCAGGTTTTGACCAACAAGTCCTGCAGCGCCAGTTATGATAATCCGTCGTGTCATATGCTCATCCGATTGAAAATCACCGTCGGCAGATTGCGGATGATCAGCATGATCAAACGCCAGCGGCCGGGGGCGTAGAAAACTGGGCCAGTGCGATCCGCGGCGCGCCGTGCCACTCGCGCAATCTGTTCGGGCGTTGCCCACAAGGCGCCTTCGCGGTTCATACCCTCCGTCATGGGCGTGATGGTTGGCCCTGGTTTGACGATGGCAGCGCGCGGACCGTTGCTGGCAAAGCGATGGGAGATGCCTTCAACCAGTGTGGCAAGCCCGGCCTTGGCTGCGCCATAGACATAATTGGCACGTCGCCCCCGATCGCCAGCCACGGATCCCAGAACGACAAGCGAACCCCTCGCCTGCCCTTCGAATACATCGGCGACAGCGAGGCACCATGCGGCAACCGAGTTGAAATTGACCTGCAATATCTCCTCGGCAACGTCCGTCAACTGCTCCGCCTCATCCTGCTCGCCCAGCACGCCATAGGCAATAAGCACATGGTCCACTCCGCCGAGCGTTGCACAGAATTGCGCAAGCGCAGAGCGCACATTCTCTGGCGCTGCCAGATCATAAACGGCAGTCTCGGCGCGGACGGCGCCCCTTACCTTCAAGTCAGCAGCGATAGCGTCGAGCTTGGCTTGTTGCCGCCCGACCAGCAACAGGTCGGCACCTTCGCTTGCGTAGAGGCGAGCCGTCGCTTCGGCAATCGCCGACGTTGCTCCCAATATGATGACACGCACGAAATTATTCCTCTTCTTTACTCGCTTATCCGGCGCCAAAAGGCGGACGAGAATGCTGGATCGACATGCTGTGCAAACGTTTCCCAAGCGGGATAACCGGCGCGAAACATCGCCGCGGAAATGCGCCCGTCCTTCGCAGGGTATAGCCGTCCGCCGGCTTCGCGCACGATGTCATCGAGACGGCTCAATAAATCAAGGGTCAACTGGCCACGGTTGGGGAAATCAAGGGCAAGCGTTGTACCAGCCTGTGGAAAGGACAAAAGGCCGGGCGATACCTTCTCACCGAACGTCTTGAGCACCGCAAGGAACGAGCCTTCACCCGCCTTCGAGATGGCCTTGAGCATTTCCGTGGTTGCATCTCTTGCCGTGACGGGCGGCACAACCGACTGGTATTGGTACATCCCCCGGCGACCGTATATCCGGTTCCAATGCCCGATGCTGTCGAGCGGGTAGAAATACGGTAGATAAGGGGTGGTCGCATTGCCGGCCGCACGGCGGCCCTTGTAAAAGTACAGGCTGTTGAACAGCCCGATCGACAGGTTGTTCAGGACAAACGACGGCATGGAGAAGGGCACCGTTAACTTCGGCTTTTCGACCCTTGCCAGCTTTGTTCCCCTGGGTGCATGCCGTGCACGCGTGAACAAGCCTCTTCCGAGAGCGTTTCCCTTTGCCAGACAGTCCACCCACGCCACCGTGTAGTCGGCACTGCCTTCGCTCTCGGCAGCCACGGCAAAGAATTCATCCACATTGGCAAAGGGAAGCGTCTCAACGTCCATGAGTGCACTGGGAATGCGCATCAGCTCAATTTCAGCCCATGTGATCAGTCCCGTCAGCCCAAGCCCCCCGATCGTCGCAGCGAACAATCCGGTTTGATCATCATCTCTCAGCTCGATCTCGGTGCCATCCGACCGAAGCAGCCCGATGCGGCGCACCCATCTGCCGATCGTTCCAGCAAGATGGTGGTTCTTGCCATGAACATCATTTGCAATGGCCCCGCCCAGGGTTACAAAACGCGTTCCCGGGGTGACCGGCAAAAAAAATCCGCGACGAACGAACAGATCGAGTATATCGGCAAAAGAGATTCCGGCTTCTGCACGCAACAATCCTGTTGCCGGATCAAACGAAATAATCCGGCCAAGCGCAGTCATGTCGACAAGCGCCCCGCCGGGATTCAGTCCGCTGTCACCGTAAGAGCGGCCAAGGCCTATGGCGAGAAGACTGTGGTCGGCATCACGTGCTTCTGCAATACTGCGCGGCAACTGATCCCGCCAATTCGGCCGGCTGACAAAATGCTGCCCCTGCAGGATTCCACCCCACGAGCGGATATCGTCTTTCGAGACAAATGATCTCATAGAGCAGCCACGAAGAGCACCGCGACTAAAAAGCCGAGCACGACACTGGGCTTGTCACGCAAAGCGAAACTGACGGGATCGTCATTCATGCGCCCCCGATGCGCCAGCAGCCAAATGCGGCCGACCCAGATCGCGAGAAAAACGGGAATTCCACCGAGCAGATTCGGATGAGAATAAACCGACCCCGGAAGCATCTCCTCAACGATGAACAGGACCATGACCAACAGGGACGCTACGGCGGACGCTATGCCAAACGCGAGGGTTAGTGGTGCGTCCTCGAGCATATAGCCCCGGCTGGCGAGGCTGTGAGACCCTGTGGAAGCGGCACGAATAATTTCCGTATGACGCTTGGCAACCGCCAGAGAGAAGAAGAAGAACACTGAAAAGGTCAAAAGCCAGGCAGACGCAGGCAGCCGAAGCAGCGTGATCCCCATGATGAGACGCGTTGTAAACAAAATGCCGATGACCAGCGTATCAAGAATAGGCACGCGCTTGAGGCCAAAGGAGTACGCAAGCGTCAGCACGAGATAGCTTGCCAATGCGAGGGTAAAATAAGGCGTTAGCAGAAGAGAACCGACAAACGCCACGACGAGACCGATGCAGGCCATCGCCAGGCCCGTGGCGATCGGAAGCCGTCCGCTGGCCAGCGCGCGATTGCGCTTCGACCAATGCTGCCGATCAGCACTGAGATCGGCCAAATCATTCAGAAGATAAGTCGAGGATGTGACAATCAACAGACAGAAAAGACCCAGAACCGTATCGCGAAGAACGGTGAAATCGCCCCAGGCATGCGCCAGAATGAGCGGAACGAAAATCAGAGCATTCTTCGACCAGTGATGCACCCGCAGGGCTTTGAGACTATCCTTCAAAGTCAGAGGATGGTTGCTGAATTCCGCTTCAATCGGCTTGCCCAGATCACGCGCTGCCTTTGCGACGCCGGCGGAAACGCCTGCCAGAACTATTCCCGCGGCCAATTTCCACACCGCCAAGTCTGCCCTGCTGTCGCCGACATAGACAAAGCCATCAGGAAAAGTACGCGCCAGATGTTCTGCTTTCACACGTCCCTTCAGATTTGCGGTATCGGAGCCGATGGCGCTCGCAAAAATACCGATACGCCGCGAAATATTGTCAACCACTGCCTGATTTGCCGCAGAACAGAGATGAATCTCCCGGCCGGCAGCAGCCTGCTCACGCAACCACTTCACAAGGTCCTCGCGAAGCGGCAGAACCGTTGATGCCAGGTCAACCTTTGACGCCAAAGCGGCCTTCAAGGCAGCGCGGCCCCGCAGCATGCTGGGAGCAGCGCGAATAAGCGTCGCGGGTTGGGTGAAAAGAGCTGCAACCACTTGTTCGTGCAGCGTGTCAGTCAGGATAAGTGTCTTATCCAGATCAACGACGATGGGGTACCGCGTCAACTGGACACCGGCGTTCTCTGGAGTGACCTCTCCATTCAATTCGCGATATGCCAATTCCATAACGGGCTATAACTTTCCAAGGTGACGCTGAACTCATAGCCTTCTGGCACAAATGGCTTATCGCCACAAGTCCAGCTTCCTCATGCAGTCTGCATCAGGCCAAACCAATATTGGGCAAACCATTGCCTCCATCAAACAGGAAAAGCAGCCGCCTGATCAATCAAACCGTTTGTGCCGGCCTTTCGGTCAAATTCCGGAATCGAAGATCAAAATCACGCGCGATATCGGAAAGCTTCACCTCGGCAAAACGCGACAGGAGCATTTGTTCCGCCGCGTCGAAAGCGTCAGTCAAGGCTGCGTTGACCGATTGCTCCACGAGACAATCCGGGTGGTCGATGGCTATGCCGATTGCAAACATTTCCGGTCGCCCCAATGCCTGATGCACGTCAAGCAGCGATATTTCATCAAGCGGGCGCGCCAGTATCCAGCCCCCGCCATGCCCCTTGTCGGAACGGACATAACCGGCATTTCTCAAGCCCGCCATGGTTCGCCGCACCACCACCGGATTGGTGTTCAGCATCTTTGCAATGTTGTCGGACGTGATCGAGCCGTCGTGCCGATCCATATGGATCAGGACATGGAGCATTCTCGATAGGCGGCTGTCATGTCTCATACTGGCTATTCTCCTTCTGCATGCATAGCACACGCAAACGATACGTAATAGAATAAGTTACATGAATATTGACGGAAATTTTCACGTAACTTATGTTGTTATTTAATTCAAATTCCGATGCGATCCGGCATTGGAAATATCTTGCCCCCCGCAATGAAGGAGCTTCCATGACCTATGATGCCATTGTTATCGGCGGCAGTTTTGCCGGTCTTTCCGCCGCCATCCAGATTGCCCGTGCTCGCCGGCGCGTGCTCCTGATTGACGCCGGCCTGCCCCGCAACCGCTTCGCCGAAGCATCCCATGGTTTTCTGGGCCAGGACGGCAGGCGGCCCCACGATATCATTGGCGATGCGCGGCGGCAGCTTTCCCTCTACCCGACAGTGGAGTTTATCGATAGCGAGGCTGTGTCGGCCCGCCAAGCCAACGACCATTTTGCCGTTGAGTTGGCCGACGGCACCGAAAAGCGGGCCATGCGTCTCATTCTGGCTACCGGCGTGAAAGATGATCTGCCTGCAATCCCTGGCCTGCCGGAGCGATGGGGCCTATCGGTTCTTCACTGCCCCTATTGCCACGGCTATGAAGTTGGCGGCCAGGCACTGGGCGTTCTGGCCAATACACCCCTGTCGGCACATCAGGCACTGCTGATATCGGATTGGGGACCGGCCACATACTTCACTCAAAATACGTTTGAGCCGGATGCGGAGCACCTATCCAGTCTAGCGGCGAGGAATGTACCGATCGAACGGACACCGGTTGTCGAGCTTCTGGGCAATGCACCCCGGCTTGAAGCGGTCAGACTCAGTGATGGCAGGGTTGTACCTGTCGACGCTATTTTCACCGCGCCGAAAACCAGCATGGCCAGCCCGCTGGCGGAACAGCTTGGCTGTGCTTTCGACGATGGTCCGCTTGGGGCATTCATTCGTGTGGACGACTGGATGCAGACAACGGTCAAGGGCGTTTATGCGGCCGGCGATGCAGCCAGTCCCATGGCCAATGCAACGATGGCCGCAGCGGCCGGTGTCAAAGCCGGGGTTGGCGCGCATCAGTCGCTCGTCTTCGGAAGATAGAACATGTGCGCCTATTGCACCTTACCGTGGCGACGGTTTCCGCTTGACTCAACTGCGCGCGAAGACTCAACTACGACGAGGAAACCGCTAAGATGGAGCGACGATCATGGATGCCGATGAAGCCATTGCACTGATCTCCGCGTCTGGCATCGAACTCACCGATCGCCGCCGAAATGCCAGCAATGACGGCTGGTCTTTGAGCTTTGCCAACGGATCCGTTGTCGATGTGAAAGACAGCGGTGCGCTGTCCGCATCCGGCAATGGAGCCGTAGAGGTGGCAAGGTTGCTTGACCTGCCCGGACAATCCTAGAGCTTTGCTGTTTGAACAAAGAAGTCTTTGACGGCTCGGCAGCGCTATTGTTCGGGCGGGGTGTAACCATCGGTCAGCGTATTGAGAAAACTGATGACATCCTGGATCTCGTCAGGTGTGAGAGCCGGCGCTTCCCCGGCATGCCGGTCAAAGGGCGGATCCATGTTCACATTGGCTTTGGCGTCCATCGGCAGATCGTCATATTTGTCAACGCTGCCATCAGACTTGCGTGAATACCAACGCCCTGGCTTGGTTTCGCGCTCGACATAGAATTCAACGGCTTGCTGCAGAGAGTGAAAGACGCCATTGTGAAAGAATGTCTTGCGAAGCGCCACATTGCGCAGTGTGGGCGTGCGGAAGAGACCGCAATAGTCCGTGCGGTTCAAGAAATCCGTCCGGAGCGGGCCACAAAGGCCCAGATCAAAATAATGAGAATCCTTGTTTGCGGGAATCTCGGGATTGCGCGGCGCACCCAGGGCAATCAGACCGTAATCGGTAAATTGCGGCAGCGTTCCGTCATTGCCGCGCTGACTCACATGGCATGACGCGCAATTGCCCTTCGCGGGCGCATTGAACAGATCCAGGCCTCGCGCTTCCTGTGCGGTCAGCACGGCTTTTCCGGCGAGTACTGCATCGTACTTGCTCGTATAGGGGTAAAAGGTGCGGTAGTCCTGTTCGAACACCTCCAGTGCCTTGAGGGCGGTATTGACCAGAACAGACGAGTCCGCCGTGCCTTGCAGACCGGCGACTGCTGCAATCCTGGCGCCGTAATCTGCCGCGATCAGCCGCCGAGCAATGTCCTCATCATTCTTGTTGCCCATTTCGAAATCGGAAAGCAGCGGGATCCTCGCCTGTTGCTGGCCGCGATCGACCCGGCCATCCCAAGTCAGCCCGCCCGTCGGGCCATTGTCGATGCTTTCGTCCGCATCATCTTCCGATTCAAAAAAATGTTCGGTGAACGGCGGCACAGCTTGCAAATATTTGAGCGATGGCACCGCCCTCACCCCAGGCTGCCGCAGATCGCCGCCGCCAAACTGAACCGCAAGACCATTGGCGGCGGCAAAGCCGTGGGCGGGATCATGGCAGGACGCACAGGAGAGCTTGCCGGAGCCTGACAAGGCAGGATCGAAAAACATGGCCTGACCGAGCGCGCCAAGTGCTTTCACCTGCTCGCGCACCTGCGCGCGCGATGGTTCCGGCGCGGCTCTACCTGAACTTTCCGTGACCGCACTGTGCGCCGCCGCCGCAGCGCCGATCGTCGCGACGATGCAAAGGATCACCGCCCGGTGCTTTGTGCTTGTGTATCCAAGAGGCTTTATGATTAGCTTCCTCCGTCAGATCCCCGGGCACGTTTGGACGGCTTGTGGGTATGGTGGAGTAAACTTGAAAAGTTATCAACATATAGCCGACAAGGAGACTGCCAGCATGCGGATAAATATGATTGCGACCGCTTCGGTGATCAGTGCCGCCATGGGTGGGCTCTCTCCGGCGTCGGCGGCAGGATACAATGACGGTCATTCCAACTCTCTGAACCTGATCGACACCGTGGTGGTGATCTACGCAGAAAACCGCAGTTTTGATAATCTTTATGGCAGTTTCCCCGGAGCAGACGGCCTGCAGGGGGTTTCGGACGCAGCGCTCACACAGCTTGACCGCGACAACACTCCGCTACGCGAATTACCGCCTGTTTGGGGCGGATTGACCGCGAAAGGCGTTACTCCACCGGTCACGCAGGCGGAGACCGAGCACCTTGCCAATCACCCCTATCGGGTCGACGATCCCCAGGGGTTCAATCTCCCCCTCGGCACAATCACCCACGATTTGTGGCACCGGTTCTATCAAAACCAGATGCAGATCAATGGCGGCAAGAACGATAAGTTCGTCGCCTATGCCGATTCCGGCGCAATGGTCATGGGGCTTTGGAACGGTTCAAAGACGGCGATGTGGAAGGTCGCGCAAAAATACACGCTTGCCGATGAATTTTTCATGGGCGGCTTTGGCGGCTCATTCTTCAATCACCAATGGCTGATATGCGCGTGCGCGCCCTATTACGCCCATGCCGACACCAGCCCGGCCAAGCCTTCTGTCGCCGTGGTGGAACCGGATGGCGTCTCGCTGACGCTCGCTGCCAATTCACCCAAATCGGCAATCGATGGCATCCCAAAATTTGCCGGCGATGGCAATCTCACTCCGGACTTCTACGCCGTCAACACCATGCAGCCGCCCTATCAGCCGAGCGGCAACACGCCCGCAAAGAACGCCGATGCAGCGACCGCAGACCCCGCAAACCCGACAACCCTCCCGCCGCAGACCGAACCGACGATCGGCGATATGCTCAGCCTGAAGCATATCAGTTGGGCCTGGTATGGCGGTGCGTGGCAGGATGTGCTGGACCACGGCAACAAAACGCCGGTTCCCAATTTTCAGTACCATCATCAGCCGTTCAACTATTATGCGAATTTTGCGCCGGGAACAGCGGCACGCACCGAGCATCTGCTCGATGGCGGCTTGGCCGGATCGCAATTCATCAAGGCAATCGATACTGGCACACTGCCGCAAGTTGCCTTCTACAAACCGCAAGGTGATCTGAACGAGCACTCGGGCTATGCGGATATCGAGGCGGGCGATGCCCATATTGCCGACATCATCGGGCATCTGGAAAAAAGTCCGCAATGGCCGCATATGCTGGTCATCGTCACCTACGATGAAAATGGCGGTATATGGGACCACGCCGCACCGCCGAAAGGCGATCGTTGGGGACCTGGCAGCCGTATCCCGGCCATCATTGTCTCGCCGTTCGCCCGCCGCGGTTTCGTTGATCACACGCCAATGGACACAACCTCGATTCTACGCTTCCTGACCAAGCGTTTCGAATTGCCGACATTGCATGGGATCACGGTCCGCGATGATGCGGTTGCCTCCTACAATCAGCCGCCATTGGGCGACCTGACCAGTGCACTCGACATGACAAACAGCCAGTAAGCCCTGGCAAGAGGCTCAGCCTTGCTGGCTCATGCTGTACTTTATCTGGCGCATCTGGGTGATGACACGTTCCATTTCCTCGTCTGACAGGATCGGCGGTTCGCCCAAAGTGAGTGCCTGGACATAGATGCGCGACAGGGTTTCAATTTCGATTGCAAGCCAAAGGGCGGATTCAAGCGTCACCCCCAGGGATATCTGACCATGCTGGCTGAGCAGGCATGCCAGCCTGTTCTCCAGTGCGACGATCGCATTGTTGGACAGTGCCTGCGTTCCAAAAGTGGCGTAGGGTGCGCAACGGATCGTCGTTCCCCCGGCAATCCCGGTCATGTAGTGGAAACTCGGGATTGTCTTGTTGTGGCACGCAAGCGTTGTCGCATAGACCGAGTGGCAATGCAGAACCACATTGATATCGGAACGCTTCTGCAGGATATCGCGGTGAAAGCGCCATTCGGACGATGGCGGCCGCCCCACATAACTGCCATCGAAGTGCATCTCGACGAGATCGTCCGGCTGCATGGTCTCATAAGGCAGGGACGACGGTGTCACAAGAAATCCGCGATCCGTGCGCACGGAGAGATTCCCCGACGTTCCCTGGTTGACGCCGCTCGAGTTCATCAACCGGCACGTCGTCACCATTTCCCGGCGAAGATCGATGGAATCTTGTACTGATGTGGTCATTCAGGCATCTTCCCGCTGCTCATGGCATCCCGACGGAATTATCACCGCTTACTTTGCGGAAACAAGGCGCTTAAACCTTCCGCCGAGGCTTGCGCAACACCGCGTTCGGTAATCAGCCCGGTTATGAGACGCGCGGGGGTCACATCGAAAGCCGGATTGGCAGTGGGGCTGCCCGTCGGGGAAATCTGTACGGAGGCGATTTTACCGTCGGCTGCCAGTCCCTGCACATGAGACACTTCCGCACCGGCGCGTTCTTCAATGGGAATCTCGCTGATCCCGTCATGGACAGTCCAATCGATTGTCGGGGAAGGCAAAGCCACATAGAAGGGAACGTTGTTGTCCTTGGCCGCCAGGGCTTTCAGATAGGTGCCGATCTTGTTGCACACATCGCCGTTGGCCGTCGTCCGGTCGGTACCGACAATAACCATGTCTACCTGGCCATGCTGCATCAGATGTCCGCCCGCATTGTCGACGATCAGCGTATGCGGCACACCGTGTCCGTTCAACTCCCATGCCGTCAGTTGCGCTCCCTGGTTGCGCGGACGTGTCTCATCAACATAGACATGAACGTTGATCCCCTCCTCCGCCGCAACATAGATAGGAGCGGTTGCTGTGCCGTAGTCGACGGTTGCGAGCCAGCCTGCATTGCAATGGGTGAGAATATTGACCGGCTCGCCCGGCTTTTTCCTTGCGGCAATATCGCGAATGATTTCGAGGCCGTGCAGGCCGATCTGACGATTGAGCTTTACGTCTTCCTCGGCAATGTCAGCCGCCCGGCGATAGGCGGCCGCCATGCGGTCCTTTTCCGGTAGCGGCAGCAGATATTGGCGCATCGTATCGAGCGCCCAGCGGAGATTGATTGCCGTTGGCCGGGTTTCATGCAGCTTGTCCCACACATCGTGCAGCGCGGTATCGGAGGGATCATTCGCCATGGCGATCGCAACGCCATAGGCCGCCGTCACCCCGATTAAAGGTGCGCCGCGCACCCACATATCGCGGATGGCAATGGCGACATCATCGACCGTTTTCAGTGTCACCACCTTGAATTCATGGGGTAGCCAGCGCTGATCGATAATATCGACCGAGCGACCATCATTGTTGAGCCAGATGGTGTGATAGTGACGGTCTGCGACTTTCACAGGGTAATCTCCTTTTCAAGCCGTTCAACCAAACCGTTGATTTCAGCCAAACTATGGATGTGGCGCCGGTTGCAGGCCAGATGACGGCCAAACTTAAGCGCCTTGGATTCGCATCGCGCCCTCAGGTCCGGATCCTCGATCAGTTCAAAATCGGCGTTGTGGGCAAGGCCGAGAATGCGCCGGTGTATTTCAATTCCGGCAAACCCCAGCATGTCCTGCCAGATGTCATGCAGCACTTCGTTGAGCGCCTGTTCGGCACCGAGGCTGTCATCCTGATCCTCAAATAAGGTGCGTTGATACAAGATGCCGTTGCGTTCGGTACGCCAGAGGTGAGAGAACTCGGAATGGAACGTTTCCCAAATCGTCGCGACAGCCTCAAGCAGGGAACGGCGCATGTCGCGACGGTTGTCATCCTGCTCATGACCGCGCTGCGCCAGATAATTCATCCAGAAATTGGCGAGCAGCATGCCGACATCAAAGGCGATGGGGCCGTAGAACGCAAATTCCGGGTCGATGACCCGCGTCTCGCCGGGTGTGACCATCACCGACCCGGTGTGCAGGTCACCGTGCAGCAGGGTCTCGGCCTTCGTGGCGAACAGATGCTTGAGCCGCTGGGCTTCCACCTTGAGGTCACGGTCGGCGCGCAGTGCAGCGACAAGCCCGTCCAGTTGCGGCGCGGTATGCCGATTCAATGGGGCGTTGAAATAGGGATCCGAAAAAACCAGGCTCTCGGTAATGTCGCAGAGTTCGACGTTGTCGGCAAAGAGCGCGACATCCGCCTTGCGCGTCGCCGCTTTCATTGAAAAATCTGAGCCACGGAACAGGGTACGGGCGAGAAACAGACCGAGATCACGGGCCGCATTGGGATACTGATTGCCTTCAATCAGCCCTCGCCGCAAAATGACATGGGGTGACAGGAATTCCATAACGATGATGGCCTGCTCACCGTCGAAATGGAAAACTTCAGGCACCCTGCCCGGATCACGGGCCGCCTGTCGTGTCAATGCATGGTACTCGAAGAATGAACGTTTCAACGGCAATGGCCAGCTCTCGCCGACCAGCCGCACATAGGGCAGTGCCTGTTTGACAATTGCGCTGCCCGCGGCGCCTTCGACAATGAAGACCAGGTTTAAATTGCCGTCGCCGACTTCGCGGACCTTCCAACTCCTCCAGTCTTCACCGAGTCGTTGCAGCAGCATGGTATTTTGACCGAGACGAAGCGGCAGTGTTTCCACATTCAGGGCCTCAAACACAGGCATTTCGATATTCCTCCCTGCTGACAAGAACCATTTCTCAGCTTTTTGTGCCCTTGTCCTCCATTTGTTAAGGCAGCAAACTGGCAAATGTCAATGGCCTTGACATTTGATGATGTGGCGTCCTAGCATGCTCGCAAGGGGAGGAGCAGATGGTCGAGGAAACCGTCTTCCGTATTGAAAAATTGCGCAAATCGTTTGGTTCAATCCAGGTACTGGATGGGATCGATCTGGAATTGCGTGCAGGAACTGTCACAATCCTGATGGGTGCCAACGGCGCTGGCAAATCCACGCTTGTCCGGATTGTCAGCGGTGTATATGCGCGAACGTCGGGAGCAATCAGCCTCGATGGCCGGGAGTTTTCGCCGGCATCGCCCGCGGAAGCTATTCGTGCAGGCGTTGTAACGGTTCACCAGAATATCAATGATGGCGTCGTAGCAGATCTGGACGTTGCAACGAACCTGACACTGGATCGATTGAACGGGCGTGGGGCGCGGGCAATTTTCAACCCGCGTCGCGTACGGCGGGAGGCGGCAGTCGTCGCCGAGCGCATGGGGCTGCATATCGATCTTGGTGCGATTGTTGCTGATCTGCCGCTGGCGGAGCGGCAGATGGTCGCCATTGCCCGGGCCATGGCGCATGAGCCGAAGGTGCTCATTCTCGATGAGCCGACATCGTCCCTGTCGAGCGTGGAAGCAGAACGGCTGTTTCAGGTGATCGATCGTTTGCGCGCCCGCGGTGTGGCGATCCTGTACATATCCCACCGCATGTCCGATATACGCCGGCTGGCAGACATTATTGTGACGTTGCGCGACGGCCGGATCAGCGGTGTTTTTGATGGCCCCGAACTGGACTACGGCGGCGCAGTCAACGCCATGCTCGGTCAAAAGATCAGCCTCGGCAACGTCGTCACCAGAGATGCCAGCGCACCGGTTCTGCAGATCGAAAACCTGTGCATCGCTCCGGGAAGCCGGCCATTCTCCCTCACGCTGGGCGACGGCGAGATCGTGGCCGTCACCGGCCTCGTCGGCGTCGGCAAGACGGCCCTTGCCGAGACGCTTTTCGGCGTCCGAAGGCCGATAGCGGGCAGTATGCGTCTGGACGGCCGCCCCTATGCGCCCCGCACAACCAGACAAGCCATCAATCAGGGTGTTTTCCTTGTCGCCAAGGACCGCGCCGACAGCGGTATCGTGCCGGATTTCAACATATACGAGAATATCAGCCTGCCTTTTCTCAAACGCAGCAGCTTCTTTTCGGTTTCCAACCGGCGGCGTGAAAGGAACAGGGCGCGCGAGCAGATCGCATCGCTCAGCGTCGTCTGCCGCACCGAGCGGGACGAAATGGACACCTTGTCCGGTGGCAACCAGCAGAAAGTCATGGTTGCCCGCTGGTTGAGCGAGGCATCACGCATGCTCATTCTCGATGAACCGTTTCAGGGCGTCGATATCGCCGCAAGACGGGATATCGGCTCGAAACTTCGCGCCTCCGCCGATGGGCGTGCGACCCTGGTCTTCCTGACCGAGATCGACGAAGCCTTCGAAATTGCGGACCGGATTGTCGTCATGTCGGAACACACACTCGTCGGCGAGCATCGCAACGCCGATGTCAACATCGATAAGCTGCTGGCTGAAATCGCCGGCCAGCACAGAATGGTCATTTGAATGAATACCAATACACCACCGACCTCCATTATTGCCCCCGCTTCAAAGCACGGGACGAAAAGCAGCGCGCTGCCTGTCCGCGATCTGGCAATCAAATACGGTTTTCTGTCTCTGCTTGCCGGTCTGATCATCTATTTCTGTATCGTGACCAACGGGTTTGCCTCGCCGCAAAGCGCGGTGTTCATTCTCCAGTCCGTCTCTATCACCGGCATATTGGCGCTAGGCGTTACGGCAACGCTGGTCGTTGGCGGTTTCGACCTTTCAATCGGATCCGTGGCGACCACCGCCATGATGGCATCGTCCTACGTCATGGTGGTGATGGGCGGAGACGCCCTGACCGCGACGCTCGTCTGTCTTGCCATCGGCATCATCGTCGGGCTTATCAATGGAATATTGATTGTCTATATGCGGGTCCCCGATCTCCTCGCGACCCTGGGCATGATGTTCCTGCTGGTCGGGCTTCAACGCATTCCGACCGAAGGGCGCTCCATCGCCACGGGAATGACCTTGCCGGACGGCAGCGTCGCCAACGGTACGTTCAGCCCGGTTTTCCTCGCCTTGGGCCGTCACCGCTTCGACTTCATCCTGCCAAACCTCTTGCCGGTATCCGTCGTCGTGTTGATCGTTCTGGCCGTGCTGATCTGGTTTTTCCTCGAATACACCCGCTTCGGACGCATGATGTATGCCGTTGGCTCGAATGAGCGCGCGGCCGAACTCGCCGGCGCTCCGGTTAAAGCATACAAGATCAGCGCCTATATCATATCGGGCGTTTTTGCTTCCGTTGGCGGCATATTGCTCGCTGCGCGTCTTGGCCGCGGCGATATCGCTTCAGGCAATAATCTGCTGCTGGATTCTGTCGCTGCGGCACTGATCGGCTTTGCCGTGCTGGGCGCTGCAAAACCAAATGCTTTCGGCACCGGTATCGGTGCGCTGTTTGTCGGCGTGCTGCTGCAGGGGCTGACCATGATGAACGCCCCCTACTATACGCAGGATTTCGTCAAGGGCGCGGTGCTGGTGGTCGCACTGGTGTTTACATTTGCACTCTCCAAAAGAGGCAAACGCTGAGCGGGCGGATACCCCGAGGCAATTGGGACAAGTACAAGAAAATCAAAAATGGAGGAAATGAAATGAAGGTGACGCGGAGAATTTTTGCCAAGCTCGGATTCGGCTTGCTTGGTGCGACCATGTTGGGCGGTGCTGCATTTGCCGATGGCATGCCCGCTCCGTTTGATAATCCCGGCAAGGTCAAGATTGCCCTGGTGCGATACCTTTCGACGGGTGACTTCTTCCAGTCCTATCTTTCCGGCGTCGAGGCCCAGGCAAAGGCGCTTGGCGTCGATCTTCGCGTGCTGGACAGCCGGCAGGATGCTGCCTTGCAGTCTGACATGGTCGATCAGGCGATTGCCCTCGGTGTCAATGGGATCATCATCCAGCACGGCTTGACGGAGTCCATGAAGGATGCTGCGCAACGCGCCGTGGACGCGGGGATCAAGGTCGTTGCGTTCGACGTGAATGTCGGCAACGACAAGATACCGCAAATCGAACAGTCCGATCGCGACCTTGCGCGGCTGGCCCTGGAGCAAGCCGTCAAGGACAATGGCGACAGCTGGAAAGCCGGTTATGTCTATGTCGCAGGGATCGCGCCTCTCGACCGTCGCGACGAGACCTGGAAGGAATTCAAGAAGAAATATTCCGGCATTCATGAAGCCGCTATGTTCGGAACGATGGACAATCCGATCGCCAATTCGGTAGCCAATCAGGCGCGCTCGGTTATCTCTGCCAATCCGGACATTACCGTGATGTTTGCGCCCTATGATGAGTTCGCCAAGGGCGTAAAAATTGCCGTTGACGAGGCCGGACTTTCCTCCAGTGTCAAAATCTACTCGGCGGATATTTCGACATCAGACATCGCGGCAATGCGTGAGCCGGCCAGTGCCTGGACAGCGACCGCTGCGACCAATCCGGCCGTTGTCGGCCAGGTTTCCGTGCGCGCGCTGGCCATGCTGCTTGCCGGTCAGGATCCCGGTCACAACGTCATTGTGCCCCCGACACTGATCACACAAAGCCAGCTCAACAGCGCCGATATCAAGAACATGGAAGAACTGGCGGCCAAACTGCCGCAATTCGCCCATGCGGATGTCGCGGTGCCCGCATGGATGCCGCTTCCCAAGGGAAAATGACAAACGAAAAAGGCGGCCCGAAAGGCCGCCTTTTTGTTGTGTACCAGCACGCCCCGATCAGCGCAGAGCCGCCGCGATGTTCCCGCCATCAACGGTCGTCACGTCGGCTGTTGTCCGCTCCGCCAGTGCATGGTGCAAAAACGCCTGGGCCACATCATCGGCCGTGACTTCCCGCCCGAGCAAATTGCCCGCCATATATTCGCTGGTCGAAAGCCCGCGGGATGCCGAACGGTTCGCAATCATCTCGTCATTCAATAGGCCGGACCGGATACGGTCTGCGTTTACCGCGTTGGAGCGTATGCCGTCCGCACCATGTTCCAGGGCATACTGGCGCGACAAGAAGAGGGTCGCGGCCTTGGGCAGGCCATAGGCACCAAATTTGGCACCCGGATTGACCGCCTGTTTGCTGGCATTGAACAGAAGGGCGCCGCCGGTCCGCTGTTGTTTCATTATGGGTACGGCACATTGCGCCACGGTCTGGTGTGCAAAAAAGTTGAGTTCAAAACTCTTGCGCAGCAAACCGTCGTCAAGGGTTGCAATCGGGCTTTCCCATGCGGCTCCCGCATTGGAAATAACGATATCGACGCCGCCATAGGCGGCAACGACAGCCTCGAACGCCGCACGGACGGATGCGGGATCGGTCACATCGCAGGCCAGGCCGATGGAATCATTGCCGGCGGACCGGGCAACGGCCTCCGCCTTTGCCGCGTCGAGATCCAGCACGGCAACGTGAGCGCCCTGCTGGGCGAACAGCCTGGCCGTTGCGGCCCCGATGGCGCCCGCCCCACCCGTCACCAAGGCCACCTGGCCTGTGAGCGGCTTTGCCTTCGCGCTGGCAAGCTTGGCCTGCTCCAGCGACCAGTATTCCAGATCAAACAGATCGGGCCGGCTCACCGGTTCGAACCGCCCGATGGACTCCGCATCCCGCGCTGCTTCGATCCACATCTCACCGACATCCGCGGCAATTCTGGCATCCTTGAGCGTACGGCCGTGTCCGAACATGCCGAGGCCTGGCACCAGCGTCAGCCGGGGCATCGGATCGAGCATGATCCGCTTTCCGCTGCTGCGCTGATCATTCGTTGTGAAATAGTCGGTATAATCCGCCACATAAGCCGCCACGGCGCGTTCCACCGCCACCTTGAACGCATCGATATCACTGCCATCAGGCGCTGGGAGCACCATCGGACCAGTCTTGATCCGTATGGACAAGTCAGGGGTCGACACGCCGCGCTGCGCCATCTCGTGAACGGCGGTAGCATTGACAAACTCGAGGATCGCCGGTGACGAGCGGAATTCGCTGACCATGCGATCAAACTTGCCTTCGCCCCGATTGACGGCGACGGCGCCGCGCACGATAGCAGCGATATCACCTGGTTTGGCGAGCGTTTCCGGCAACGCCGCCGGTGTAAACGGGTTCCGCCCCTTGTCGCGGACATAGGTCTCGGCGAGCGAGACATAATGAATCATGCGGTCGTAGGCTTCCCGAGCCGTCGCGCCAAACGTGAAAATGCCGTGCTTGTCGAGAATGAGACCGTCAACGGTGGGATCCGCATCAAAAACCTCGCCGGCCCGCTTTGCCAGATCAAAACCGGGCATCACGTAGGGCACGAAGCCCATTTTGCTGCCAAAGATTTTCTCACTGAGGGCCCGGCTCTCCGCCTGGTCAGCGATAGCCAGAATTGCGGTCGAATGGGTGTGATCCACAAATTTATGCGGGATGAAGGCATGCAGCAGCGCTTCCACTGACGGGTTTGGCGAAGCCGGATCAATCAGGTTTGCCCGTTGCAGGGTGACCATATCCTCATCGGACAATTTACTCAGCTTGCGGGCCTTGAGCAGGGGGGCGATCTTGACGGCCGGCAGGCCGGCGGGCTCGATGATACCCATGTCCCAGCCGCTCCCCTTCACGCAGAGCACATCCCACTCGTCACCAATCAGATCCTTGACCGTGGTTTTGACGGAGGTGTTTCCGCCGCCGTGCAACACCAACTGCGGCACGCTTCCGAGAAGCCGCGTGGTATAAGTTCTCAATGCGAGATCGCGGTTGATACCCTTGGCGGCATAGGCCGCCACCATGTCTTCGGCCTCTTTGTCATTCCACAAATTTTTCATGCGAACTCCTCCCGTCCGGCAAATGGTCTCACGGCCTGGCAACGGGCCAGGCGATCCGCCAATGTTTCCAACTGTTGCTATGCTTGTTTTAGCCCGGCGCCCTTGGCGCGTTTGAGCAGGCGTTTCGCCATGGATGCCGTGACCATGAGATGGGACGCAAACCCGCCCTTGATTGCTGCCACAAGCGGTTCGTACTTGCTGTCCTCCTGAACCACCAGCATCCTTTTAGGAATTTTCCGGATGGAATCGAGATCCGCAGAAATACAGCGCCGGTTATGGGCGCAGTCCAGCCACTGCCCGTCCACGTCGATCAGTTGCCCGGCAATCACACCCGCAGCGCCGGCCTGCCCGAGTGCATGCATTTCAGCCGCGGTGATTGCGCCGCATTTCACCAGATGGCTGTCATCTTCGATGCCACCCACAGAATAAAGCGCCAGCTGACAGTCGGTGATTGCCAATAACTGCTCCCGGATAACCGGCTCCCGGCGCAACTCCTCCGCCAGACGTTCAGAGCTGAGCACGAGCGGTGCGTAAAGGTTGATGCCTTCCGCGTTCAACCGGCGGGCAATTTCAGTCGTGCATTGATCCGGGCGATAGGAATACGGCGCCCCGAGATTACCGCAGAGCTGCACGACCGCCACGCCCTGCAGGTCTGCGTAAGGCATGACGTCGGCGATATGATAGACAGTCCGCCCCCAGGCCACGCCGACACGATCACCCTTGTTGATCAACTCAATGAACGCAGCCGCTGCAACAACGGGCATTTCAACAGATGGATTGAAAGCCTGCCTGTCTTCGGGAATGATCCATACGGTTTCAAGGCCAAGGGCATCCTCGGTTTCGCGCGCAAGAACGTCATCGGAAAACAATTCCGTCGATGTGGAGATGGTGACAATGCCGATTTCGCGCGCACGGCGCAGATACATCGCCACGGATGCGCGGGAAATATCGAGATGCTTGGCCACTTCGTCTTGCCGCAAACCATGGGTATAATAGAGCCAGGCGGCCTTATGGATTATCTGATCGGCGGACCGGACAGGCATTGAAGTTCCTCACAAAATATCGCTGATTAGACAATATTCACGTGATCTGACAAAAGTCAAATAGCGGATCATCTGCTGCCTGCGTTGCGCGCTTTTCTCTCCGCAGTTTTATGGGAAAGTCGCGTTGCCACCCTCGCCCCCGGGTGGCAAATCAATGCGTGAGCGCCTCAGGCGAGCTTTGGTATGGCGCTGAGGAGCGCGCGCGTATAGGCCTCCTGCGGCGCGTCGAATATTTCCTCCGCCGTCCCCACTTCGATGATCTTGCCGCGATACATCACGGCAACCCGGTCGCAGAGATGACGCACGACGGAAAGGTCATGACTGATGAACAGCAGCGTCAGGCCCAGTTCCTTGCGCAATTGCAAAAGAAGGTTGAGAATCTGCGCCTGAATGGAAACGTCGAGCGATGCCACCGGTTCGTCGCAGACAATGACGTCGGGGCGCATGGCCAAGGCGCGGGCGATGGCGATACGCTGGCGCTGGCCGCCCGAAAACTGGTGCGGATAGCGGTCCGCAAATGCCGGATCGAGCGAGACGGCCTTCAGCCACTCCGCCACATACGAACGGGCTTCGGCCTTGCTGGTCAGGCCATGCGCTATCGGTCCTTCCGCGATGGACTGTCCAATCGTGCGGCGCGGGTCAAGTGACGCAAAGGGATCCTGAAAGATCATCTGGACATTGGTGGTCAGCTTTCTCGGCTGCGGGCCGGCGGAC
Source organism: uncultured Phyllobacterium sp. (assembly GCF_902479695.1). NCBI lineage: Bacteria > Pseudomonadati > Pseudomonadota > Alphaproteobacteria > Hyphomicrobiales > Phyllobacteriaceae > Phyllobacterium > uncultured Phyllobacterium sp. Next base: position 120,227 of record NZ_CABSQF010000001.1, read on the forward strand.
ATCACCGGGCTGTTGTTCAGCGTTACCCTGCCTTCGGTCGGCTGATAGATGCCGCAAACAATACGGCCGAGCGTCGATTTGCCCGAACCGGATTCCCCGACCAATCCAAGCGCCTCTCCCCTTGCTATGGTCAGATCAACGTTTTCAACGGCAAGCACTGGCTTCTTTGATTTGAGCAGGCCGGACCGCTCGCCCAGCCGCGCCCAGAAACCACGCTTCTGTTCAAACACTTTGACGAGCCCATCCATCGCGACGAAGGACGGATCGGCCATCGCGGCGGCAATGGGACGCGCAGCGCTTTCGCCGTCAATGTCATTGGCGCCAGCACCCAGCCGCTGACCGGGCTTTGACCGCGATGGCAATGCATCGAGCAGAGATTGCGTATAGGGATGGCTTGGCGTGCGCAGGACCTCGGAGGCAAGGCCCGTTTCCACGATCTTGCCCGCCTTCATCACGGCGATGCGCTTCGAGATGGAAGCCACGGTTGCCAAGTCATGGCTGATCCAAATCATGGAAATGCCAAGCTCGGCAACCAGCGACTTTACTTCAATGAGAATTTCCGCCTGGACCGACACATCAAGTGCGGTGGTCGGTTCGTCGGCAATGACAATTTTGGGCCGGTGCAGCAGCGCAATGGCTATGGCAACGCGCTGGCGCATGCCACCGGAGAACTGGTGCGGATAAAAATCCACCTTCTGTTCAGGATCGACAATGCGAACCTTTCGCAGCGCCTCGACAGCACGCAGGCGGGCATCGGCGTCTGAAATCCGTTCATGCGCCTGCAGCGCCAGGGTCATCTGATCCAATACGGTCAGGACCGGATTGAGTGTCATCATCGGGTCCTGGAAGACCATGGCAATGTCCCGGCCACGGATCTTGCGCAATTCCGGCTCGCTGAGGCCAACAAGTTCGCGGCCATCAAGTTTGATCGAACCGCTGACAATGCGCCCTGGCTTGTCGATGAGACCGATCAGGGAAAAGCCGGTAATGGACTTGCCCGAGCCTGACTCGCCCACCAGTCCCAGAATCTCGCCCTTTTCCAGATGGAGCGAGATGCCGTCGACTGATTTCACGGTTCCCGTCCGCGCTTCGAAATAGGTGCAAAGATCGATCACTTCGAGAAGGGGAGCGGTCATCGTTTCAACCTCGGATTGAGCTGACTCCGCACCTGATCACCGACAAGATTGATCGCCATGATGAGAACGATGAGAGCCACGCCCGGATAGATGGAAATCCAGTATCGGCCGGAGAGAAGATACTGGAAGCCGCCGGAAATCAGCATGCCGAGCGATGGTTCGGTGGGCGGCAGACCGACCCCGAGAAATGACAGGGTTGCTTCTAGCGAAATGGCGCTCGCCACCTGAACGGTCGCCACGACGATAAGCGGCGGCAGCGCATTGGGCAGGATATGCCGTGTCACCACAAACCAGCCGCTCATGGGTACGGACAGAGCGGCCTCGACATAGTCCTTGTTCCGTTCAACGGCGGCCGCGCCATGGGCAGTGCGCACGAAATAGGCGTATTGCGAAAAGACCAGTGCGACAATCAGCTGCCCCTTGCCCTGGCCGAGGAGTGCCGCCACCACGAAAGCGAGCAGGATCGCCGGGAACGAAAGCTGCAGATCCACCAGCCGCATCACGAGGGCTTCAAAACGCCCGCCCACGTAGGCGGCGGTACAGCCGACCAGCGCGCCGATCGAAAAGGCTATCGCGCCCGCGAGAAGGCCCATTTCCAGCGAAATGCGCAGGCCGTAGAGGATGGCGGAAAAGAGATCACGGCCCTGGCTGTCGGTTCCCAGAATGTGGGTATATCCGCCGGTGCCGATATATCCCGGTGCCCTGCGTGCATCACGCATCACAAGGCTTGAAAGATCGTAGGGGTCCTGCGGCGCAATCAGCGGCGCGAAAACAGCCAGCACAATGACAACGAGCAGTATGACGGCAGCGATGACAGCAACGGGATGGCGTGCAAACTCTGCCCAGAAATCGGATGAGGTACGGGCTTTTTCGACGGATAGGGTCATTTGCCGCCCCCATGGCGCATGCGCGGATCGAGGACAGCATAGGCCAGATCGACAACCAGGTTGATCGTAATGAACATGAGCGAAACCAGCATGAGATAGGCCACCATCACCGGCCGGTCCAGCGACGTGATGCTGTCAATGATCAGCTTTCCGAGACCCGGCCACGAATAGATCGTCTCGGTCACGACGGCGAACGCAATGGTCGAGCCCAGTTCCAGTCCGAATACGGTCACGAGCGGAATGGAAATCAACCGCAGCACGTGCCGGCGCAGGATCGTCCACTCATGGATGCCTGCCGCCCGGGCAAACTTGATCGTATCGGTCAGCATCACTTCCCGCGTGCCAGAGGCCGCCAGCCGTATCATCATCGACATCTTGAACAGGGACAGGTTGACGGCCGGCAGGATGAGGTGGCGCATGCCATCGAACGTCAGAAAACTGAGGGGAACGCCGAAAACAGAAACCGTCTCGCCGCGGCCGCCTGCCGGCATGATGCCCAGTTGCACGGCAAAGACCATGATGAGCATGAGCCCGATCCAGAAGGTGGGAACCGAGAAGCCGAGAATGGACAGGGCCATGATCACCTTCGCGGTCCAGCTTTCCGGTTTGTACCCCGCATATATTCCAAGCGGTATGCCGATGAGGCTTGCCAGGAGAACAGCGATAACCGCGAGCTCCATTGTCGCGGGGAAGCGCGAGGCAATCAGCTGGGAAACCGGCATGTTGTAGACGAATGAACGACCCAGATCGCCATGCAGAAGGTTGCTTGCGAAGTGCAGATACTGCTGCCAGATGGGCAGATCGAGGCCATACTGCGCAATGACGCGATTGCGGATGTCCTGGGTTGCATCCGGAGAAATCAGCACGTCGACCGGGTTTCCGATGACGAAGACACCCAGAAAAACCAGCAATGACATGACGAGCATGACCAGTGCCGCCTGCCATAATCGCCTGACAATGAACGCAACCATTCGCTCAACCTTCCCCTGCACATTCGTGCTTGTTTGAATTGGCTGTCACCGGCGGGCTTCCCTGCATCCGCCGGTGACAACAATCAATGCCAGCCGTTTTCCAGCTCTTCCCGTGTTTCCCCGACGGCAACATCCCAGATCGCCAGCATGTCAGCATCGGGCCGCTCGAACAGTCCGTGGTAGTTGCCCTCGCCCTGAGAAAGCTGTGCCCGCTTGCCGCCGGCGCCGACGCGGGCTAACGCGCCAAAATCAACGCGTTCCTGTGCATGGTCTGGCTGGGCGACACCCGGAAGGCGCGTCCAGGGGAAATTTTCCATCCAGGAGGCGTGCGACGCGCGATTGTCGATTTCGAGAACCTTGCCCATGGTCTTGGGTGCACGCCACCAATCGTGCATTTTCACACTGGCATCACGATTGCGATTGAGCCATTCGGAAACAACCGTTCCCGCCGGCGTGTTGCCCCCATGTCCGTTGACAATGAGGATACGGCGGAAACCGCCGTGATAGAGGCTATCAAGGACGTCCTCGATCACACCGACATAGGTGCGCAGGCTCAGCGATACGGTTCCCGGAAAATCGGCAAAACTTGAAGCAAGCCCATAGGGCAAGACCGGGAAAACCGGAACGCCGAGCGGCTCGGCTGCATCGACCGATACTTTTTCCGCCAGGATCATGTCGGTCGCGAGACTCAGCCGCGCGTGTTGCTCCACGCTGCCAATGGGCAGGATGCACCGGTCATCCCTGCGGACGCGTTCCTCAACCTGACTCCAGTTCATCGCACTTATGCGCATGCCACTTACCTCTGCTGATTTCGTCCCCAAGCATAAACACAAGGATCATGTGCATACAAGTTCCAAATGGTACAAAAATTACGTTTGACATACAGCAATAGCAAGATATTTTGTCCCTAATGGAACTTAATGGCGAGGAGCGCGCATGCAGAACCTGATCGATATCGCGCTGCTGGAGGGCCGTGCCGGACGCACGACAGCGCCGAACGAGAGTATTGCGGAAAGCGATATTCTTTATGCAAAGCTATGGTCGAACCCCTGTTGGCTTTCCTTCCGCATCAACTATCTGGCACTGCACTACAACAACCCCGTATATGGCACGATCAATGCGGATCATGACCTGCTGCGCCCCGAATTCGTCGTGCTCTATTCGCTGTTTCTGCGGGACCGCACCACGCTTTCGGAAGTGGTGGCCGGTTCCGGTTTTCCAAAGAACACGTTGAGCCGCGCAACCAAGAAGCTCGACCGCCTCAAGCTGGTCCGGCGCGAGGAGGATCTGGGAGATCTTCGCCGCGTCGTCCTGTGCCTGACGCCGGAAGGCCGGGCGATTGTCGAAGCCAAGATGGCGCCCATGATCGACCGGGAACGCATGATGCTGGAGGCACTCAGCCCCGCCGAACGCATGATGCTGTCCGACATCCTCGCCAAAATGGTCATCGCTTCGCGCGGCTGGCCCGACACGATTTCTTCCGACGCAACCGCATTCGAAGAATAAGAAGCAACCTCTGGAATAGGGAACAACAATGCAAAGAAGACTGAGAGCCCTCTTATTGGGAACCGCACTCCTGCTGGGCACAGGCCAAGCCATCGCCGCAGACCTTGTCATGGCGATCAAGGCCGGGCCGGCTTCGATGGATCCGCATTTCACCGCCACCGCAGCCAACGCGGAAGCAACCAAGCATATTTTCGATACACTCATCCGCTCGGGCAGCAATCTCGAGCTGGAGCCATCGCTTGCGCTCAGCTGGACAGCCATCGACCAGACGACCTGGGAATTCAAGCTGCGTCAGGGCGTCAAGTTTCACGATGGATCAGATTTCACGGCGGAAGATGTGAAATTCTCCATCGAACGCATTCCTCATGTCACCGGCCCCAACCCCGCGACAATCTTTGTGCGCCGGGTCAAATCGGTGGAGGTGATCGATCCATTCATCGTGCGTGTCAAGACGGAAGGCCCCGCACCCACTCTGCCGAATGATTTTGTGCGTCTGTTCATCACCTCGCACACGGCAGCCGCCAATTACTCAACGCAGGAAACAGCGGCCGAAGGCTTCAATTCAGGCAAGGCAACCATCGGTACCGGCCCTTACAAGTTCGTTTCCTGGGCTCCGACACAGGATCTGGTTCTCCAGCGCTTCGACGGCTATTGGGGCGGAGCACAGCCCTGGGATCGTGTCATTCGCAAGGAAATCCCCAACGATGCCGCGCGCGTTGCACAGCTGAAGGCAGGACAGGTCGACGTGATTTCGAAAGTGCCCGCCGCGGATGTGCCGGTACTTGAACGGGATGCATCGCTTGCCGTGGTCAAGAACGAGAGCATCTACATCAGCTATCTCGAGTTCGATTTCCGCGAGAAAAGCCCGCAGGTCTTCGACAAGAGCGGCGCGAAGCTCGACAAGAATCCCCTGCTCGACCCGCGTGTGCGCGAAGCCATCGATCTCGCACTCGACCGCCAAACCATCGTCGAGTTCGCCCTGGAAGGGATGGCTGTCGTGCCGACCCAGTTGGTCACATCGAATATCTTCGGCTATGACAAGTCGCTCCAGGCACCGGCCTTCGATCTGAAGCGCGCCAAGGAATTGCTGAAGGATGCTGGTTATCCCAACGGCTTCAAGATCACGCTCAGCTATGCCAATGATCGCATGCCGAACGAGCTTGGACCGACAGTCGCGCAGATGCTGGCTGCAATCGGCATCACAGCCGATGTTAATGGCGTGCCTGCGACTGTGTTCAATCCGGCAAAGACCCGGGGCGAGTATTCACTCTATATGGCCAGTTGGGGCACGTTGACGGGCGAAGCAAATTACATGCTCTCGTCGCTGATGCACGCCCACGACACCGCAAAATCGCTGGGCGCATTCAATGTCCGCGGTTATGCTAATCCGCAGATGGACAAGCTGATTGAAGACGCCGGAGCCGAGATGGATACGGACAAGCGTCGCGTCCTTCTGGAAAAGGCCAATAATCTCGTCGCAACGGACCGCCCCGACCTGCCTCTCGCAACCCAGCTCAGCGCCTGGGCTGTGAAGAAGGCCAAAGTTGTCCTCACACCCCGGGCGGACGAAGACACGCTGGCGATGAATATCCGTCCGGCGCAGCAATAAACATCGACGTGAAAGGGCCGGATACTGATCCGGCCCTTTTGTTATTTCACACGCAGGAAAGACAGACATGACGAACATAGCTCTGGCCATTCACGGCGGTTGCGGCGTGATGGCCAAACTTGATCTGAGCGAGGCTGAGTGGGCCGGCGCCCGCGCCGATCTGGCATCGGCACTGAAAGCCGGTTGGGCAATTCTGAGTTCCGGCGGCTCCTCGCTCGACGCGGTGGAAGCTGCGGTGGTGGTGATGGAGGACAGCCCTCATTTCAATGCAGGGTATGGCGCCGCGCTTAACGAACACGGTATCCATGAACTGGATGCATCCATCATGGACGGCTCCGGTCTGGCTGCCGGTGCGGTCTGCGCCAGCAGGGCTATCCGCAATCCCATAAGGGCAGCACGTGCAGTCATGGAAAAGGGAGATGCGGTTCTCTTGAATGGAACGGCAGCCGATCGCTTCGCTGAAGTGGCTGGACTGGCCACGGAACCGCAAGCCTATTTCACGACCGAACGCCGCCTCATTGCTCTTGCCGCCATGAAAGCCCATGAGGCCCGGGGCACGTCCGCGCTGGCGAAGGAGGCTGAGAAACACGGCACGGTCGGCGCGGTTGCGCTTGATGCCGCCGGTCATCTCGCAGCAGCGACCTCAACGGGCGGCTACAACAACAAACCCGATGGCCGTGTCGGCGATTCCCCGATCATCGGCGCAGGCACCTATGCGCGGGATGGCATCTGTGCCGTATCCGGTACCGGCAAGGGTGAAGTATTCATCCGCCATGTCGTCGGTCACGAGATCGCAAGCCGGATGGCCTATCTCGGCGAAGACCTCAAGACAGCTTCAGACAAGGTCATCCACGAAGACCTCAAACGGCACAATGCAGGCGCCGGGCTGGTTGCCGTAGGTGCCGACGGCTCCATCGTCGCGCCGTATAATACCGATGGTATGTTCCGCGGCTGGGTCACCAGCAACGGTGATGTCTTTGTCGGCACACACGACAAAGTTTTCCAGCTCCCAGGTCTTTCACGCTAAGACCTGGGCGGCATGGTTGACGGCACCTTATGGTTAAAATCGGGATTCAGTCTTTCTTGGTAATTTCCTGTTAGCAATTACAGCAGTGAAACCGATTGGCCTCGTTCGCGCCATCGACAATTATTTCGAGTACGGGTGCCTATGCGTGTTTCGTGTGTGCTGACAATCATGTTTTCGTGCCTCGTGCTGACGAACTGCCAATCCAGTTCGGGCGTGGACGATGTGCTGGCACAACGGCCTTCGCAGGAAATGACCAGTTCGGTGGTCCGGCCAAGCCGTTCGGTGACGCGTATCGCCATGGCAACCGTTCCCCCCTCGCCGGTACCCCAGCAGGAAATTCTGGCATGGGCCGGACCCGTCCCGGAATCGGCAGCGATCCTGCCACCGGCACCATCCCCTGTCATGGCCGCCCCAATGGAAAGCCGGTTCCCCCGCCTGCCCCCGCGGATCCGATGGTCAAGGCTGCACCGCAGGCCCGAATGCAGATCTACAGCCGCCGTTTCCGCGATGCCAAACCCATTAATTTTGGGCCGGCATCGCCAAAAAAACTCGCCGTGCACGGGGTTGACGTGTCGCGCTGGCAGGGTGACGTGGATTGGGCGAACCTGCGTATGCAAGGCGCCAATTTCGCGTATATCAAAGCTACCGATGGCGGCGATCATATCGACCCGATGTTCAAGACCAACTGGCGCAAGGCCAAGGAAGCCGGTCTGAAGCGGGGCGCCTATCACTTCTTCTACTGGTGCCGCACTGCGGGCGAGCAGGCTGACTGGTTCATCCGCAATGTTCCCCGGGAACCCGGTGCGCTTCCACCTGCAATAGATGTGGAATGGAATGGCGAATCGAGCTGCAAGCGGCGCCCTTCCCGCGCGCAGGTGCTGGAAAAGATGCAGGTCTTCATGGACAAGCTGGAGAAACATTATGGCCAGCGGCCGATCATCTACACCGCCCCGGATTTCTATCGGGACAATCTGAGGGGCGAGCTTGCCGACTATCCCTTCTGGTTGCGCGCGGTCGCCGCTCATCCCTCCAAGGTTTATCCCGGCCGGCGCTGGCTGTTCTGGCAGTATTCCGGTTCGGGCCTTTCCCATGGCGTCAGCGGCCGAATTGACCTCAACGTATTCCATGGCAGTGAGGAGGAATGGCACAACTGGGTGACGGCGCGGGCCGGTTAAGCCCACGCAAGCGTAGTGCCAATTACATGCAATTTGCGTCCCGGGTTTAACCTAATTCTGACGAATGGCCGCTATTCAAGGTGTTCCATTCTGAAGGGGGAAACAATGGCGTGGAGACTTATGCTGGCAAGTGCCGTACTTGCCATGACACGGACGATACCGAACGTTTTCACAGGGCCGCGCAGTTCCGGTCTCGTATCGGACAACGCCCTCGAAATGCAGTTGAACCCCGCTCCCATCAATCCCGACTGGATATTGGACGGTAACCCGCAGGCGCGCGCCCGCGAACAATCCGCAAGCCGCGACCGGGCGGCCTACACCGCGATATGGGATTGCACGGCCGGAACCTTCCGCTGGTATTTCGGTTGGGACGAAACCGTCTGCATTCTCGAAGGTGAAGTACACGTCACGGACGCCGAAGGGCTCACCCGTACCTTGCGTGCGGGAGATGTTGCCTACTTTACCGGTGGAACATGGGCAACCTGGAAGATAGACCGCTATCTGAAGAAGGTCGCGTTCATGCGCCGTACCCTGCCGGCACCGGCATCATTCATCTATCGCGCCAGTGATGCCGCCCGCAGGCGCTGGGGCCGCACCAAAGGCGGCGCGCTGCAATGAGGCAGCTCCTTCCAGTCAAGATTTCCCGATCTATCGCAGCTTGAGATTCTCCCGGGTCAGTTGATCGACGGAGGTGCAGCCCATGAGCTTCATTCCCCGCTCTATCTCGATCTTGAGCTGATCCAGCGCGCGGTCGACGCCAGCCTGACCGGCCGCGGCAAGGGGATAAAGATAATAACGTCCGATCCCGACCGCCTTGGCGCCCATGGACAAGGCTTTGAGCACATGCGTCCCGCGCTGGATTCCGCCGTCCATGATCACATCGATTTTGTCGCCCACGGCATCAACGATCTCAGCCAGTTGGTCGAATGCCGCGCGCGATCCGTCGAGTTGCCTGCCGCCGTGATTGGAGAGAATGATACCCGTGCAGCCGATATCGACTGCGCGCCTGGCATCCGCCACCGACATGATGCCCTTCAGGCAGAACTGCCCTGACCAGTGCTGCACCATCTCGGCAACATCGTCCCAGGTCATCGAGGGATCCAGCATCTCCGTGAAATACCGGCTGATCGACATGGCGCCGCTGCCCATGTCCACGTGTTCTTCCAGTTGCGGCAGGCTGAAGCGTTCATGCGTGAGATAGTTCAGTGCCCATTGCGGCTTGATGGCAAATTGCAGCATGCCGGCAAGATTGAGCCTGAACGGAATGGAAAAGCCGGTGCGCAAATCACGCTCGCGGTTACCCCCGGTAATGCTGTCGACGGTCAGCATCATCACCTCGACGCCAGCGTCCTTGGCCCTCTGCATCATCGCCCGGTTCAGGCCGCGGTCCTTGTGAAAGTAGAACTGATAGACCTGCGGGCCGCTATAGGACTTGCGCAGTTTCTCAAGGCTGACTGTACCAAGCGATGAAACACCGAACATCGTTCCGTGCCTTGCCGCTGCGGCTGCAACCGCATGCTCTCCCTGATGGTGAAACAGCCGCTGCAGGGCTGTCGGGGAGCAGTAGAAGGGCACGGCAAGCTTTTGTCCCATGACAACAACGGATGTATCGACACTCTTTACCCCGCGCAGCACATTGGGAATGAGATCGCAATGGTCGAAACTTTCAGTATTCCGGCGATAGGTGACTTCATCATCCGCTGCCCCGTCGATATAGTCGAAGATTGGCCTCGGCAGCCGCCGTTTGGCCAACATTCTGAAATCGTGGAAATTGTGGCAATCGCTCAGACGCATCATTCAACCCTTGTTTGATTCACGGCTGAGAATAGGCGGGAATTGCTGCGGATGCACTAAGTGTGGCGACAAGACATCATTTTCCAACAGGTATAAAGCTGAGCTTTCATTTCCTTGACGATGACTTTACCGACACGGGATCGATGCAGAGCCTCGGCTACATTGCCCATGCGTCATTTGTGGCGGCAATATCACTCAGCGTAAAATCTTATGCCTACCCGGTCGCACTTAACGTCACCGCGAAGACGCCCGAAAAAGCCCGAACCCGAATAATATTCTTCATCTGAATGATCTCTTCTGCTGTCTTCGTTCTTCTGCCAGCAATAGTCGGACTTGCAATCTGTCGAAAAATGGGCTGCCTATACTGAAAATGGAATAAGGAGCGGTCCCTTGCAACGCACTTTTCTCCGGTTGGTCGGTTCCTGCTTGCGGTCGGCACTTCTTTCCACGGAGACAAGGGGAGATTACTTCCTGTTCACGATTTTTCAAAAGATTTATCTGTCAGTTATATTATCAATAAAGTTCTTGATCTTGGCGTTATATGATATCGTCACACCTGTGATGGGCAGAGGACGGGGGTTCAAAGCAAAAGCAAGTTAGAGTTGCGGGCTTTTCTTTTATGGAAGCTTAGGCTATTCCGCCGTCCATGACTGAAAGGTCAATTGCAGCTACCGCGCACAATCAGCCGATAGACAGTGCTCGCTGAAGAGGCAGCACGGTGTTTTCTGCGGGCATAAGCCCGGCGATGCTCGACCTACGACGAGAGAGTTTGGAAATGGACCATGGTGTTGACGGTGCCGGACGCGACAGGGGCGCGGCGGAAAATTCAAGTAACCAGCCTGTAGCAAGGACTGGCTTCGGAAGTATTGATGCGATTGTAAAAAACGCCTCCGACTCCGGAACGATTGCACGCCCGCAGATTTTGACGGGTGCTGACTTTGCGCAAGAAGGGCGCCCGGGTGAACGGCTTGACCGCTTCTTCGAGGAGCTTGCACAAACCTATGATGCGTCACCGGCGGTTATCTCCGAAGGACGCGTCTGGACCTATCGCGAGCTGAACAGGCGCGCCAATCAGTTCGCCCGTCTCCTGGCGGATCGGGGCGTGCAGCCCGGCGACCGGGTCGGACTCCTGCTCGACCGTTCCGCCGAGACCTACGTTGCATTGCTGGCCGTGATGAAGGCCGGTGCGGCGTTTGTTCCGCTCGCCACCGCCTTTCCCGAAGAGCGGATGAAGCTCATCATCGAAGATGCCAATGTCGGATTGATCATCACCATTGCGGCCTATTCTTCCCGGGTCGAGCAGTTGCCTGTTCCCCATGTGTTGATCGACGGGGCTGCAGCCGAAATCACCGCCAAGCCCGACAAGCCTTTGCCGTTGAATCCTGCAGCCTCCGCGGCCGAGGACATCTGCTATATCCTCTACACCTCGGGTACCACCGGCAGGCCCAAGGGCGTGGCCATCACACATCAGAGCATCTGCAACTTTGTCCGGGTCGCCGCCGCATCTTATGGCTACCGGCCGGGCGACCGCGTCTATCAGGGCATGACCATCGCCTTCGACTTCTCTGCGGAAGAGATCTGGGTGCCTTTCGCCGCCGGTGCAACGGTGGTGCCCGCGCCGGGACCGCTGACACTGGTTGGCGAGGAACTTGCTGATTTTCTCCGGGCGAATGATGTAACATGCATGGCCTGCAGCCCGACCCTGCTTTCCTCCATCGAAAGCGATGTGCCAAGTCTGCGGGCGCTGCTGGTGGGTGGCGAAGCATGCTCGCACAACCTTGTGGTGCGCTGGTCGAAACCAGGACGGCAAATCCTCAACACCTATGGCCCCACCGAAGCCACCGTTACCGCCACGATGGGCCTGCTCACACCCGACAGGCCCGTGACCATCGGCGCGCCGCTGCCCACTTACTCCATTGTCGTGATCGATCCTTCCGTGTCGGCACTGACCGAGCCAGGCGAGCTTGGCGAAATCGGCATTGCCGGCATCGGTCTTGCGGTGGGCTATCTCAACCGGCCGGACCTGACGGAACAGAAATTCATTCCCGATTTTCTCGACCTGCCGAACAATCCTTCAAAGCGCATCTACCGGACGGGTGATCTTGGCCGGATCAATGACGATGGCGAGATTGAATATCACGGGCGCATCGACACCCAGGTCAAAATCCGCGGCTACCGCATCGAACTCGGAGAAATCGAAACCGTGCTGCTGGAGCAGCCCGCAATCGCACAGGCCGCCGTCACGACCTGGGAAATTGAACCCGGCCGTGTCGAACTCGTTGCCTACTATGCTCCCAAGAGCGGCATGCCGCCGATCTCCCGCGCCGACATTGCCGGAGAGCTCAAACGGCGCCTGCCCGACTACATGGTGCCATCCTATCTGGAAGAGCTGGACGCCATCCCGATGACCGTCTCGAACAAGGTGGACTTGCGCCAGCTTCCCAAGCCGACAAGCGTGCGTTTGTCGGCCGAACGAACCATCACCCCGCCCAGCAATGATGACGAACGCTTTTTGGCCGACGTGCTGGCCGAAGTGCTGAAGTTCGACGAGGTGTCCGTGGAGGACAACTTCTTCGACGATCTCGGCGCCAATTCTCTGCTGATGGCCCGTTTCTGCGCGCGCGTCCGCACCCGGAAAGAGTGGGCGACGACGTCCATGCGGGATATCTATCTCTATCCCACCGTCGCCCGCCTTGCGCAGCATCTGCGCATACCCGAGGAGATGGCGACCGCCGTCAACGAGCGCGTTCTTACGCACCGGGCGTCGAACATTGCCTATTGGACCTGCGGAGCGGCGCAGCTGCTTTTCTACGGTCTCTATAGCTACTTTGGACTGTGGGCACTGGACCGCGGACTCAACTGGACCTACGACAAGCTCGACGAGCCGCTGCAACTCTATCTGCGTTGTGTCCTGCTTTCGGGTGGCATCTTCTTTGGAATGTCAGGCGTTGCCATTGTTGCAAAATGGGTGCTTGTGGGGCGCTGGAAGCCGGAAGTCTTCCCCATCTGGGGCTGGCGCTACTATCGTTTCTGGGTTCTGCAGACGTTGATCCGCACAGCCCCCGTTGTGCTGTTCCGCGGCAGCCCGCTCTATAATCTTTATCTGCGGCTCCTCGGAGCCAAGCTCGGACGAAACGCAGTCATTGAGTGCCGCACCGTTCCAGTGTGTACGGACCTCATATCCATTGGCGACAATGCGATTCTGCGCAAGGAATCGATGATCCTTGGCTATCGAGCCCAAGCCGGCTATATCCAGACGGGATCGCTGACCATCGGTCATGATGCATTTGTCGGTGTGGGCTGCACGCTCGACATCGACACCAAGATGGGCGACCGCTCCCAGCTCGGCCATTCGTCCTCGCTTCAGCGTGGGCAGAGCATCCCCGACGGTATCCGCTGGCATGGATCGCCGGCAGTGCCGACGACCGCTGACTATTGCAAGGTTCGCAACGTCAATCCGTCCAATATCCGGCGCTTCCTCTTTGAAGCCGTTCAACTGGTGGGCTTGTTTACCCTCGTCACCCCCATCCCGCTGCTGTTCCACAGCTATTGGCAGAATGTCAGCGACGACTACCAGGAAACCATCGGCATTGTGGCGATCGGCACCACCGTCACGTTATTCGGATATATTGTCGTGGCCTTTTTGGCAGCAACAATCGTGCCTCGCTTGCTCAGTCTGATTTTGAAATCTGGCCGCACCTACACGCTTTACGGGTTCCGGTACTGGTTGCAGACTGTGGTCGAATTCACCAGTAATTCGCGCGTTCTCAATCTCATGTTCGGCGACAGCTCAGCAATCGTCCATTACATGCGCGCCATCGGCTGGAACCTCAACAAGGTGGTGCAGACCGGTTCCAATTTTGGCAGCAACCAGCAGCACGAAAATCCGCTCCTTTGCGAAATCGGCAGCCAAACCATGGTGTCGGATGGGCTGTTCATGATCAACATGCACAAGTCCGCCTCCTCATTCCGGCTTGAGCATACGAAGATTGGCGAACGCAACTATTTGGGCAACAACATCTACTATCCGCCGGACGGACAGACGGGCGACAACTGCCTGCTTGGCACGAAAGTGATGATCCCCATTGACGGACCGGTCCGTGAGAATGTCGGCCTTCTCGGCTCGCCGTCCTTTGAAATCCCTCGCATGGTCAACCGCGACAAGGAACTTATTGCCGGCATCAGCGAAGAGGACCGGCGCCGTCGCCTCAAGTTCAAGAACCGTTACAATGCGATGACAGCGCTGCTGTTTCTGGCAGCGCAGTGGGTCATGCTGTTTGTCACATTGGTGATCTGGGACCGCGCGCTCAACTACTATACCGAATGGGCGCAGACCGCGCTCTTCGTCGCCGTGCTCCTGACGTCGGTCATCACCATTCCATTCTATATTCTGGTGGAGCGGGCAAGCCTCGGTTTCGGCAAGCTGAAGCCGCAGATGACGACGATCTATGACGTTACTTTCTGGCATCACGAACGCCACTGGAAGCTGGCGGATTCGCCTATCATCCGCCTGTTCGCCGGCACGCCATTCCGGCCGATGATCCTGCGCCTGCTGGGCGTCAAGATGGGCCGGAGGGTCTATGACGGCGGCAGCAATCTGACCGAACGTTCGCTGGTGGAAATCGGCGATGATGCCACCCTCAATGAAGGTAGCGTCATTCAGGCCCATTCGCTCGAAGAAGGTGCATTCAAGTCCGATTTCATCCGCATCGGCCGCGGCTGCACGCTCGGACCTGCTGCCTTCATCCATTACGGTGTCGTGATGGGCAACGGGTCGGTGGTGGATGCGGATTCATTCGTGATGAAAGGCGAAGTACTGGAGCCCAACTCCATATGGCGGGGTAACCCGGCCAAGCTTCACCGGTTTGTCACGCCTGTTCTGAACAGTGGTATGAAGACAACCGCTTGACCCTCGCCTTCGCGATGTGGATTGTTGAACTGCAAAACGCTCCTGAAATGCTTGCATCCCAGGAGATTGTGTCGGAGATCGCATATTGACAGACCGCCACGGGAAGGTCGTTGACATCCAGCTCGCACCCGTCACCGAGGCCGTCAGGGCCCTGGTGACGTCGCTTGAACTTGCCCCGGAGCAGTTGGATTTTGTTGCAAGCAATACGGAATCCCTGGATGAGGCCGCGCTTGATGCGGATGCACGGCCGCGCGTCGTGATGGCCGGGGACCGCGTCGTCGGATTCCTCATGTACGAGGCGCCCGCAGACGATGACGAGGCGACGATCTACCGTTTTATGATCGATCGCGCCTATCAGGGCAAAGGCTATGGCAAAGCTGCCTTGCGCAAGGTGCTGGACGAAATCAGTGGCCTTGGACACGTGCGGCACGTTTCGATCTGCTATGAACCGGAAAACGAAGGTGCGCGGCACCTCTATCGCGCCGCAGGCTTCGTGGAAGAAGGATTGGACGAAGACGGAGAAATGATTGCCGATCTGGTTCTGCCGACGCAGACGGTTGACCCGTGACGTACCCACCCCACATCTCCGCAAATCCGTCAGCAGAATTAACCCTCCTGGAAGCCATGAATGGCATTGCACCGGAGGGCGTCCGGGTCGGATGCCGGACTATCCGTGACGGGGATGAGGCCTGCCTGCTGCCCCGGGAAGCGCATTCCATTCCGTCACGCCACCCGGCCAGGCGCCGGGCCAGCGGCGCCGCGCGGCGGGTCGCACATGGATTGCTGGCGGAACATGGCTTGAACGACGTTGCGATCCTGCGCGCGTCATCCGGTGCGCCGGTATGGCCCATGGGGATGACCGGTTCTCTGGCCCATGACGAGGAAATGGCCGTAGCCGCGGTTGCAACTCTTTCAGCCAAGATCGGCTCAATCGGCATCGATGTCGAACCTGCCACAGCGCTCCCGGATGATATTTTTTCGCTCGTTGCAACCCGGGACGATGTGACAGACGCGGTGGAGCCGAGCCTTGCCGGCCGTGTCCTGTTCGCGGCCAAGGAGGCCGTCTACAAGGCTGTGTATCCGCTCGACCACGACATGCTGGACTATGACGATATCGCGGTGGATTTGAACGCAGGCCACGCGATGACCAGCACGGGACGCAGGGTGAGTCTCACATACTGCATTGCGCCAAGAGTGGTCGCCCTCGCCCTTGTTCGCGGCAGTGGTCCGGTCGGGTTTGCTTGACCCGCCCCGCCCACGCGACCGGACGATTTAGTCAAGTGAACCGGATATCCTTTGGAATTTGACAGCAATCCCCATGTCAAATCACCATCTCGGGCCGCAGTGGCTTGCTGCCGGCTGTCAACCATTTTGCAAAATTGATCATCCGCTTTTCCACGACCACAAATACGGCCCATGAGACCAAAATCGTAAGAAGAACACACAGACTCATAACAAGCAGGTCGCTCCATTGCCCGGTCAATGGAAAAACCCGGTAGACAAGCGTACAGACGATCCAATGGAACAGGTATATCGAATAGCTGATCTGACCAATGAACGAGAGGAACGCGAAATTTGGTCGCGCGCTCGAGACCGCAGCAATGAAAACAACCGCCGCGAGCCCATAGGCTCCCAGCACCGGTTGCAATCCGGTGATGACAAAACCATCGTCACGCCCAAGTGAAAAATCTGATACTGCCGCTATTGAAGCGAACTGCACACAAAGCAGGCCGATCGCAGCAAGCCCGGCATATCTAACCTTTTCCATGATCGCCAGACGCAGCAGCAATCCGCAGAACAAGAATGACAGATGCAACCCGATATATTGGACGGGAATGTTTGCAGAGAAATAAAGCCGGGCCAAAATCGGCAGAACTGTCGACGCCACAAGGAGAAGTCCAAACGCAAAGATCGCACGAAAATCAAAGAGGAATCCGGTTGCAAACAATGCAGCAGCCAGGAAATAGAACACAAGCTCGATGAACAATGTCCAGTAAATACTGGAAAGCCAGGCTTTCCCGAACAGGGTCGGTGCCATCGTCAAGTTCGCTGTGATCGTCGCAAGGCTCGGCGTGTTCCCGTCACTCCAGTACAACGCCGTCAGCGCAGCAATCGCAACCCATAGCGCCGGATACAGCCGGAACAGGCGCGATATCGCAAATCTCTTGAGAGGCCGATCGCCGCGAATGCTGAACGGGACAACGAAACCACTGATCAGAAAGAATAAAACGACGCCGAACCGTCCAAGGTCGATATTGTCAATCGACTGGCCCGCGAAGCTGAACAAAGCTCCTGGTCCAGCAGCACTGCTGCGTAGCATGTCGCCGAACATATGTTGAACCAAAACAGAGAGCGCAGCGATAGCCCGCAGGCCATCGATATGTGATAGTCGGTTTAAAGACATGGTTCATCATTCAGCAGTTAGAGAAAATTGTCAGCCTAAAGCAACGAACCGTTACCCGACCCCCCAAGCCAACACCGCGCATTCCCCTGAAATTTCGCGTCATGTTGTAGTCTTTGAATATTCTTGTTTCACCCTACCAGCCAGTTGTTACCTATTGCGCCGATAGTTCGGTCAAATTGTCTTAACCTGCTGTAACGAATTTGATAGCAGAGCGCTGAGCATTTGCAGCGGGCTTTTCAAGCGGTGTCAAGCGGTATTGAGCATGATAGCTTATTACGACCGGGTTCTGTTCTTGTCGTTGAAACAATAGATCAAGTTCAAATCGCAAAAACGGCCGATATGTCTCCCACTCCGGCGCGAGCCAAGCACATCGCGGAAATAATGCCGTGGGTTGCTCCAAAGCCCATCTCATCTCTCTTCATCGCTTTCACTGCCAACGGTCCTCTTTCAGCGAAACTGTACGCCCGCGCCTAACGCGAGAGCGCCTGGCTTGGATAACGCAATGTCGGATCAAAAGGATTGAGTTTCGCACTGATCGCAGCGGCTTCTGACTTCAAGAGCTCTGTCATCGTAGCGCGGCGCGCATCAGTCAAACGATCGGACAGTGTGCCGATACTAAGAGCGGCGACTGCACAGCCCCTGTTGTCAATGATAGGCACGCCGAGCCCCGCCATGCCTGCTATCATGTCAAAATTGATGTGCGCCGCCCCCAGACGCCGCACTTCCTCTATCTTGATACGCAGATCAACTTCATCGATCTGCGAGCGATCCAGAATGCGTGGCATATTGAACTGAATGATTGCGTCACGCTCAGGTTCCGGCAGAAAAGCCAGGATTGCAATACTTCCCTGGCCGATTCCAAGGGGCACCTTCCCGCCGATATCGCCTGTGAAGGACCGTATTGGAAACGGCCCTTCCACGCGATCGAGGCAGACAGCGTCAAAGTTGCTGCGAACGAGAAGAAACACCGTGTCATTCAGGGTTGCCGAGAGCCGAAGGAGCGACGGCCGTGCGATCTCAAGAATACCGTCGCGGCGGCGGGCCTGAGCCGCCATTGAGAAGAACTCGAGGGACAGGCGGTATAGCTTGCTGCCTGGCAATTGCTCGACCAGGCTCTCGGCAGCCAGTGATTTCAGCAAGCGGTGGGCAGACGGTTGATTCAACCCAACAGTCAGGGCCAACTCTTTCAGCCGCATGCCTTCTGCCGGCCCATGCGAAAGCGCCTTCATGAGGTTTACAGCCTTGTTCAGACTCGTACTTGTTTCGATCTGCTGTTTCATTTCCACAACCATTTTTCTGAAAATTAGTATGGTAATTTTGTATTTCAGAATTTTTATTAATTTTATTCCAAAATACAAGATTTCATTTGATGAACCCTTCGGATTTGGGTCACTAATAGTGAAACTGCCACAAAGCAACCACGATGGCGGATATGAATTCAGGGGATTGCGGTATGGGATTCTTACACCTTGAGCGGGTTTCCAAACTTTACGGAGAGTTTGCCGCCGTTCGTGATTTCGATCTGGAAATCGAACAGGGCGAGTTCATTTCGCTGTTGGGGCCGTCCGGTTGCGGCAAGACAACAACCCTTCAGATGATCGCCGGACTGGTGGCGCCGACAAACGGCAGAATTACCCTCGACGGCCGGGATATCACGCGGGAGAAACCGGCCAGACGCGGGCTTGGCGTGGTCTTCCAGAGCTATGCGCTCTTTCCGCACATGACCGTCGCGCAGAATGTCGCCTTCGGACTGGAAATGCGGAAAATTGCAAAGGCCGAGCGTGACAGACAAGTTGCGGAAATCCTTTCGCTGGTCCAGCTGACCGCCCTCGCCGATCGTTATCCGCGCGAAATGTCCGGTGGTCAGCGCCAGCGGGTGGCAATTGCCAGGGCGCTCGTGATCAAGCCGCCCGTATTGCTTCTCGATGAACCTCTCTCAAATCTCGACGCCAAGCTGCGCGAAGAAATGCAATTCGAATTGCGCCGCATTCAACGCGTCGTCGGCATTACCACGATCATGGTGACCCACGATCAGGCGGAAGCCCTGTCCATCAGCGATCGCGTCGTGGTGATGGAAGGTGGAAGGATCACGCAGGTCGATCATCCCTACAGCCTGTACGAACACCCGAAGAATAATTTTATTTCCTCGTTCGTCGGCAAGTCGAATTTTCTGGCCGCCCGCGCGGTGAAAGAAACTGCTGGTGTATCGCTGCTCGTTGACAACACGGATCTGAAAATACCGGCAACGGGAAACTATCCGGGCGGCGAACTTTGCCTGTCGGTCAGGCCGGAAAAGATCCGCTTGACGGATCCCGCCGGCGGTATGCTGCGTGGATCGGTATCGAGCCGTTATTTTCTTGGAAACCAATGGCTTCTCAGTGTCGCGACGCCAGCGGGCGAAATATCCGTCTCGGTGGCCAATCTGGGCGCTCCGCCGCCATCTGAAGGAGAGGTCACGGGGCTCGCGTGGAACATAGAAGAATGCCGGATACTGGCCGCTGAGCAGGAAGGCATTCTACAATCATGACAGGCGTAGCGATCAGACCCTCGCCGCGCCTGCCGGCACCATTCTTTCTCGCAGCACCGGCCACACTGCTGTTCATCGGGCTTATTCTCTTACCCCTCGCATTGACGGCCGTTCTGTCATTCAATGTCTATGACTACAGCAGCGGCGTTCAGAACCGGTACACAACGGCAAACTATCTGACCGTTCTCCAGGATCCCTATTACCTCGCCATATTCTGGCGGACGTTGCGTCTTGCCTTGCTCACCACGGTGATCACGGTCCTCTTGGGAACACCGGAGGCCTATATTCTCACGCGCATGGGCAAGCCGTGGCGCTCGATCTTCCTGCTTGTCATCATCGGGCCGCTTTTGGTGTCCGTCGTTGTCAGGACCTTTGGCTGGAGCATGCTGCTTGGCCGCGATGGCCTCGTCAACCACGCCCTGGCCATGCTCGGCCTCGAGCCGGTACAGCTGCTTTATACGGAAACGGCCATCGTCATCGCTCTCGTTCACATCATGCTGCCCTTCATGGTCATTCCTGTGTGGACGGCTTTACAGAAGCTTGATCCGACGGTTGAAGCCGCCGCACTATCGCTGGGCGCTTCGCGGTTTACCGCCTTGCGCCGCATTGTCTTTCCTCAGGCAACACTCGGCATTCTCTCCGGTAGCCTGATCGTTTTCGGGCTTTCGGCCAGTGCCTTTGCCATTCCGGGCCTGCTTGGCGGTCGGCGGCTCAAAATGGCTGCAACGGTGGTCTACGATGAATATCTGATCGAGCTGAACTGGCCGCTCGGAGCGGCGATTGCGATCATCGTGCTGTTG
The DNA here is from genome assembly GCF_902479695.1 of uncultured Phyllobacterium sp. Taxonomy (NCBI): domain Bacteria; kingdom Pseudomonadati; phylum Pseudomonadota; class Alphaproteobacteria; order Hyphomicrobiales; family Phyllobacteriaceae; genus Phyllobacterium; species uncultured Phyllobacterium sp. The sequence goes on from NZ_CABSQF010000001.1 coordinate 140,972, forward strand.
GCAAATCTTGCGATCATGCTGGCTTACAACCGCATGGTGGAGCGTCAGGCAAAGCGGAGGCTCGGATAACGCCATGCAGAAGAACGGTCTCTTTGCCCTCGCATTCCACAGCCTGATTGTCCTCTTCGTGCTGGCACCCCTGATTGTGGTCTGCCTCGTCGCCTTCACGCCCCAGAACACGCTTTCCCTGCCATGGGATGGCGTGTCTCTGCGGTGGTTTTCGGCGGTCTTCCATCATCCCGACTTCGTCGCCTCATTTTGGAACAGTGCGCGTCTGGCTTTATTCTCGGCAACCATCTCCACGACACTCGCAGTACCGTCAGCGCTCGCCATCACCCGATATTCATTCAAAGGCCGGGACGCACTCAATGCCCTGTTTCTGTCGCCGCTCATCATTCCGCATCTGGTGATTGGCGTGGCCTTCCTGCGGCTCTTTTCGTTCATCGGCGCAACCGGTTCTTTCGGCTGGCTCGTGGCTGCCCACGTGATGGTGATCATGCCCTACGCCCTCCGCCTGATATTGGCCGCCCTGAACGGCATGGACCTCAGCGCTGAAATGGCGGCGCGTACGCTTGGCGCCGGTGAGTGGACCGTGTTCCGGCGGATTACCTTTCCGATGCTCCTGCCCGGCATCAGTGGCGGATGGCTGCTCGCCTTCATCAACAGCTTTGACGAACTGACCATGTCGATCTTCGTGACTGCACCATCAACCATCACCCTGCCGGTGCGCATGTACATGTATGCGAGCGAATCGATTGATCCAATGATGGCTGCCGTCTCGACCCTGATGATCGCCCTGACGGGCATCACCATGATCATTCTCGACAGGTTGTTCGGGCTTGATCAACTGCTGGTTGGAAAAGGCTGATGGCGGCACATCATTCCCGGTCGCAGTTTCAGCGTCACTTCAGACGCGATGAAGCGCCCATCCCATTCACGATCGATGGCATTGCATATTCCGGACGGCGCGGCGACACGGTTCTCGTGGCCATCATGTCCGTAACAGACCGCCTGCGCCAGAGCGAGTTCACCAGTGAACCGCGTGCAGGGTTCTGTCTTATCGGAGCGTGTCAGGATTGCTTCGTGACCCTTGCCTGCGGAATGCGGGTGCGGGCGTGCACCACGCCTCTCGAGGCGCAGATGGCATTCATAACAAGAGAATCCGGCAATGAATGATACGTCACCCGCGGTGGTTGTCGGAGCCGGGCCCGCAGGAATCTGCGCCGCAAAAACGCTTGTCGCCGCAGGGTTGCGCCCGATCGTGATCGATGAAGGTTTGCGTGCCGGTGGTCAGATCTATCGCCGTCCGCTCCTCGATGACGGTCGTAGTGCCACAGATCTCTATGGCTCGGAAGCGGCCAAGGCCACCAGACTGCACCGTGAATTCGATGCCCTGCTCCCGTCCATCGATTACCGGCCGCAGACACTGGTCTGGAATATTGCGGACAATCAGCTCCACCTTATGGCCAATGGAGATCATCAGCAGATCAGCTTTCAAAATCTGATCCTTTCGACTGGCGCCACCGACCGCGTGCTGCCTTTTCCCGGCTGGACTTTGCCGGGCGTCTATACGTTGGGCGCAGCCCAGACCGCACTGAAAGCACAGGGCTGCACCATCGGCAAAAAGGTCGTCTTTCTCGGATCAGGCCCGCTTCTCTACCTTGTTGCCTGGCAATATCTGAAGGCCGGCGCCAACGTGGCCGCTGTACTCGACACAGCTCCGTTCACTGCCAAGCTCAATCTTCTCTCCGCATTCCGGTTCGATCCGCGTCTCGTGCTCATCGGGATGTCCTACGCGGCAAGGCTCGTTCGCCGCGGCGTAAAGATTCGCTACAACGTTCGTCCAACGGGTGTGGACGGCTCTCAACATGTCGAGGGGCTGAGTTTTAAATCCGGAGCAAAGACACATTCCATAGCGTGTGACGCAGTTGCATACGGTTTCGCGCTTCGTCCCGAAACACAATTGGCAGACCTTGCGGGCTGTTCATTCCGCTTTGATGACAGGGATCGTACGTGGTTGCCGGTAACGGATGAGACCGGCCGCACGAACCGCAAGGGCGTTTACCTCGCCGGTGATGGCAGCGGCATTGCCGGTGCCGATGCCGCGGAGATTTCAGGCGAACTCGCCGCCCTCGCCCTGATTCAGGATTCCGGAGCACCGGCTGATCCCGGGCGAATGTCTGTGCTTGCGGGAGCGCGCCGGCGGAAAGTCAAACTGAGGGATGCTCTCGAAAAAGCATTCCCGTTCCCGGAAAACTGGTTTGAACAGGTTCCGGGCGAGACTAAACTCTGCCGTTGCGAGGAAATCACCGTTTCCTCCGTTGTCGACACGCTGCATGGAAATGACCTTCGTGAGCTCAACCGGCTGAAAGCGCTGAGCCGCGCGGGTATGGGCCGCTGTCAGGGCCGCATGTGCAGCGCGGCTTTGGCGGAAGTTCTTTCATCCACGCAAAAGCTCACTCTAACGGAAATCGGACGCTTGCGGGCGCAGGCGCCGGTCAAGCCACTACCGCTTTCTTTGCATGAGGGCGGCGCATGACCCGGCGTCTCTCTGCAGACGTTGCCATAATAGGCGGCGGCCTGGTCGGCAGTTCCGCCGCCCTTGCGCTGCGCTTGGCTGGCCTGTCGGTCATCCTCATCGACAAGGGCTTTTGCGGGGCGCAGGCAAGCGGCGTCAACTATGGTGGCGTGCGGCGTCAAGGCCGCTCCGCAGCTCAGCTCCCGCTCTCACAACGCGCCCACCAGATCTGGCCGAGATTGAAGGAGTTGATCGGGATCGATGGAGAATACCAGCGCAGCGGGCATCTGAAACTCGCACGCACGCCGGAGGACTTCGCAAAGCTCGAACACTATGCAGAAACCGTAAAATCCTTTGGTCTTGATCTCGAGCTGTACACTGGCGCGATGGCAAAAGCCCGTTTTCCATGGCTGTCCGGAAACATCGCCGGCGCTTCGCTGTGTCCGGACGACGGACAGGCCAATCCCCGGCTGGTATCGCCAGCCTTCGCCAAGGCAGCACGAGATGCCGGGGCGATTGTCCTTGAACAGACCGCTGTCCATGCGGCGGTGCGCGCAAATGACGGGTTTGCCCTTCAGGCGGGCGCGGACTGCGAAATAACCTGCCGCTTCCTCATCAACAGTGCCGGGGCATGGGCCAACAAAATTGCCGCCGACTTCGCCGAGCCCGTGCCGCTCTCTCGCATATATCCCTCAATGGTCGTGACCGAGCCGCTTGCACCGCGGTTGCCCGTCAGCCTCGGAGAGGAAGGCGGCGGTTTCTACTGCCGGCAGGTGACACGCGGAAACTATATCATGGGCGGCGGGCGTGGCTATGCCCTTGCCGATCCTGATTTTTCCCGTCCGTCCACCACGGCTGCGCAATCCGTCATGAAACGGGCCACCGCACTTTTCCCGCACCTTGCCGGCGCGCACGTGATCCGTTTCTGGTCGGGTACGGAAGGCCAACTTCCCGACAACAATCCAGTCATTGGCCCAAGCGGCACGACACCGGGCCTTTTCCATGCATTCGGCTTTTGTGGCGCCGGTTTTCAGGTGGCACCGGCGGTTGGTGCCGTCCTGTGTGACCTCGTCACATCAGGCGAAACAGTAACGCCAATCGACGCCTTTTCGATCGAACGCTTCAGAAACATGTCTTCACAACACAACGAGAAAAAGGGAACTCACAATGAAACAGTTGAATAATTGCCTGGTATCCACGATCGCTCTGACAGTCGCAGGATTAACCGCCTCGCACGCTCAGGCTGAAACGAAAACGCTCTACGTGGGAATGAATGGCGGAAATTACGAACGCACATTCACCCAGGACGTTTTTCCTGAATTCGAAAAGGCCAATGACGTCAAGATCGTCGTCGTGCCCGGAACATCCGCCGATATTCTCGCCAAAGCGACGGCAGCGAAAGATAACCCGCAGATGCATGTCATGTTTCTGGACGACGGCGTCATGGTTCGGGCAATCGGTACCGGACTTTGCCAGAAACTGCGGCCGTCACCGGTTCTAGACGACGTCACGCCCGGGGCACGCATGAAGGACGACATGGCTGTCGGCATCGACATGGGCATGACGGGCCTTGCCTACAACAAGCAAATGTTTGACCAGAATGGCTGGAGCGCACCCACATCATGGATGGACCTTGCCGATCCAAAATTCAAGGGCAAGGTGGTCTTCCAGTCGGCTTCCGTCTCGACGTTTGGTCTCCATGCGTTTCTGATGTTCAACCGCATCCAGGGCGGCAATGAGAACAATGTCGAACCGGGATTCGAGAAATTCGCGGATACGGTTGGCAAGAATGTCCTGGAATATATCTCCAGTTCGGCAAAAATTTCGGAAATGGTCCAGACCGGCGACGCTGCGATCTTTCCGCTCACGCCGACTGCCGTCAACAATCTGAAGGAGAAGGGTATTCCGGTTGAATATGCCCAGCCAAAGGAAGGATCAGTTGTGCTGACGGTCTCCGAATGTGTGATCGCAAACAACAGCGAACCGGAACTCAGCCAGAAACTGGCCCAATATCTTCTCTCTGCCGAGGCGCAAGCCAAGGCGTTGGACAAGGGGAACATCGTCCCTTCAAACGTCAAAACCCATGCAGGAACGACCGGGGGCGAAGAAAAGCTGACTGCCTTTCAGGCTTACATGAGCAATGCTAGGGTTGTGGATTGGGACGCAATCAACAAGAACCGGCCCGAATGGAACAACCGCTGGAACCGCAAGATCGAACGGTAATCCATGGTGGTGGAGCGCAGCACCGATCAAGGCTGCGCTCACCGCTTTGATGGACGAAGGCACTGTACCGTCACCCCGCCGGTACTACCCGAGCGGCTGCAACTTTTATATCGTCGATCAACCGGCTGACAAACATGTCCTCCATCCGCTCGTGAAGGACATAAATTCCCACATTGAACCGCTCGAGCACATTCTCGTCTTCGATAATGACGGGATAGACGTCCCGTTGCCTGAACGTGTGTGACATCACTGCCGAGTGACGGAAGACAGCATCGGTCTCCTTGATGTAATCAAGGCAAGCCGCCAGTGAGTTGGAGGCGAACGCAAACTTGTAGGCATTGGAAGCGATGTCCGCCCGTTCCCTGACATTATAGCCAAAGAGCCTCAGGTGCCTTGTTTCCGGAGAGCTGCTCACCACAGCCGGATATTCCTCCAATTCGGCCAGTTTTCGCGGTTTGCCGAGCAAAGGATGATCCGCCCGGACAAAATAGCCATTATGCACCTGTGTCAGCGGGAGGAAGGTCGTCCCCGTATCCCGCGCCATGCCCTTCACCTCATGGCCGATGAAAAGTGAGGTATCGCCGGAGAGCAGTTGATCCATGCAGCGCAATTGATTGCCGATGCTCACGTAAATCGGCGCATTTGGATTTTTCTGGCGATAATCGAGGATGAGGTCCTTGAGAAAAAGTGACCACCAGGAATAGCCGGTGCCGATATTCAGACCCTGTTCGCGGCGTGCGCGCTGCTCCTCGATGGACGCAATCGTATTGTCGTAGAGGCGGCGCATGACGCGGGTGTTCTCGTACAACGTCTCGCCGTAGCTGGTGAGGGTAATGCCGCGTGATGTGCGCACAAACAGCGGCACGCCAAGGCTATCTTCCAGCTTTTTCATGTTGAACGTCAGCGTGGGCTGGGTCACGAACAATGTGGTTGCCGCCCCGCTGATGGTGCCGGCTTCCGCAATAGCAAGAAACTGCTGGAGTACCTTGTCCATGACATTTGCTCTCCTACAAAGCCTGGCAGATGGCTGCCCGTTCGTTTGCTTCCGGCGTCAACGCTACTTCACGATATAGATTTTATCTATAATACGATGTCAATTTCGTATTTTTCCATAGTCTGTTGAACTGTTACTGTTGCATGCCGTCATCCGGTGAGGAGACCGATGCCGGCTCGTTTCAGTGGGAGGCACTATGAACGGACAAATCGACAGGCGTCATTTTCTCAAGGCGACAAGCGCACTGCTGGCAATGGGAGCCATGGGAAGCCGGATGGCCTTTGCAGAAGGCAGCAATCTGCGTCTTATTTTCTGGGGAAGTCAGACGCGAGCCCAAGTCACCAACGCAGCCGCCGACCTTTACGGAAAGAGAGAGGGGGGCAGCATTCAAAGCGAGTTCCTGTCATGGAACGACTACTGGCCAAAACTGGCCACGCAAACCGCCGGCGGCAACGCGCCGGATGTGCTGCAGATGGATTACCGCTACATCGTCGAGTACGCCGCGCGTCAAGCGATTGCGCCGCTCGACGAGTTCATCGGCAACGCACTCAATCTCGGTCAATTCGACAAGGATCAGCTTGCGGGTGGCTCGGTCGGCGGAAAATTGTATGGCATCAGTCTGGGTGCCAATTCATGCGCCACAATGATCAATACGGATGCTTTCAAGGAAGCAGGCATTGCAGTCCCGACAAACGCCCTCACCTATGACAGTCTTCGCGACGTTGGCGCGGCGTTCAAGAAAGCCAATATACGCGGCGGTATCAGGGCGATTGCGGATACATCCGGACTGGAGCCAGTTCTCGAGAATTGGCTGCGGCAGCGTGGCAAGGCGCTCTACACCGCAGACGGTAAACTTGCATTTGATGCCGACGACATTGTTCAGTGGTTCAAACTGTGGACCGAGCTGCGCGAGGCCGGAATTTGCGTGACCGCGGAAGACCAGGCGCTTGACACGGGCTCGCTCGAGACCTCGATGCTTGTGACCGGTAAGGCTGCGATGTTTCCTGCAAATTCCAACCAGCTTGTCGCCCTGCAGGCGCTCGTCAAAGACAAGCTCGTACTGTGCGGTTATCCGCGCGTCGCGGCAACCATGGGCGGCGGCCACTACCGGAAACCCGCCATGCTGTTCTCCGTCGCCGGTTCATCCAAGCAAAAGGCGGCAGCGGCCAAGTTCATCAGCTTTTTCGTCAGCGACCCCGATGCCGCCAAGCTGCTCGGTACAGAGCGTGGTATCCCCTGTTCGGCTGCCGCGCGCGAAGCTATTGCGTCAACCCTCAACGAAAACAGCCGAATGGCACTCGACTTCGTCACCAATCTCGGCGACCTGCTTGGACCAATTCCTCCGTCACCGCCCAAAGCTGCTGGAGAAATCGAACTCTCTGTCCTCAGAACCCTCAGCCAGGAAGTCGCATTCGGGACCAAGACACCCGAAAATGCCGGACCTGAATTTGTCGCACTTGCCAATGATCTGCTGAGCAGGGGCTGATCATGGATATCACCGCCTCTAATCCAGCTGCCCGCGCAAACCGGCGGGCAGCGACAGGAGAGCTCTCACGCGGTTTTGGCTCCAGGGAGCGCTACGGTTATCTGTTCCTGGCTCCCTGGTTCATCGGTTTCTTCGGCCTGTCGGTCGGGCCGATGATCTGGTCCTTCTATCTGTCATTCACAAACTTCGACCTGCTGACCGATCCCAAATGGGTCGGCGCTAGCAATTATATCCGCATGTTCACGACCGATCCGAAATTCATGACGTCCATGCGTGTCACACTGTTCTTCGTCGTCCTGTCCGTGCCCTTGAAACTGATCGCGGCTCTGACCGTAGCCCTGCTGCTCAACCGCGGCATGAAAGGCTTGCCGATCTACCGCGCCCTGTTCTACCTGCCGTCGCTTCTAGGAGCCAGCGTGGCAATCGCCATACTGTGGCGGCAGATTTTTGCGGGGAACGGGCTGGTCAACAAATTTCTGGCGCTCTTCGGAATCGCCGGGCCAAGCTGGATATCCAATCCCTCCTATTCGCTGTGGACGCTTATCATCCTGTCGGTTTGGCAGTTTGGCTCACCGATGATCATTTTTCTCGCCGGCCTGCGGCAAATTCCTGCGGATGTGTATGAGGCTGCCAGCCTTGATGGTGCCGGACGCTGGCGACAGTTCATCAAGATCACCCTGCCCCTGCTGTCCCCGGTGGTTTTCTTCAACGCGATCATTCAGACCATAGAAGCATTCAAGAACTTTACTCCGGCCTTCATTATCTCCGGCGGCACCGGCAATCCGATCAACTCGACCCTGTTCTATACGCTTTACCTCTATCAGGAGGCATTCGGCTTCTTCCGCATGGGCTATGCCTCGGCACTTGCCTGGGTTCTTCTTGCGCTCGTGGCGATCTTCACCGCCTTTGCCTTCCTCACAGCGAAGTATTGGGTGCACTATGACTGATACCGCGAAGCAACCGGCTGTATCGGCAGAGACGTCACAGAACGCGCGAAAATATCTAACATTGGGCGCAACGCATATCGTCCTGATCATCGCCTGCGTGGTGATGCTCTATCCGCTTCTGTGGATGCTGGCGGCCTCGTGCCGTCCTGAACAGGAGATCTTCACATCGGTCAGCATCTGGCCGTCATCCTGTCATTTTGATGCCTACGTCCGCGGATGGAACGGACTGAAGGTCGGTTTCGAGACCTTCTTCAAGAACTCACTCGTTATTGCGCTCTTGTCAGTGGCGGGCAACGTGCTCAGTTGCTCCATGGCGGCTTATGCCTTTGCCCGGTTGGAATTCCGGGGGCGCAGCTTCTGGTTCGCCCTCATGCTGATGACGATGATGCTGCCCTATCAGGTCACGCTCATCCCGCAATATGTGCTGTTCCGGCACCTCGACTGGGTGAACACCATCCTGCCGCTGGTTGTCCCGAAGTTTCTCGCGGCCGACGCATTCTTCATCTTTCTGATGGTGCAGTTCTTCCGCGGGCTGCCGAAGGAGTTGGACGAGGCTGCCATGATGGATGGCTGTTCGCCCTGGCGGATTTACTGGAAGATTATCCTGCCGCTTTCAACGCCGGTGCTGGCGACCGCGGCAATCTTCACCTTCATCTGGACCTGGGACGATTTCGTCGGCCCCCTGATCTATCTCAGCGATATGCGGCAATATACCGTGATGCTGGGGCTTCGCACCTTCACGGACTCAACCGGCGTTTCCGACTACGGCAGCCTCTTTGCGATGTCGGTTCTGTCCCTAGTGCCGATCTTCGCCTTTTTCCTCTTCTTCCAGCGCCTTCTGATCGAAGGCATAGCAACCACAGGAATGAAACGATAAGCCATGTCCCATCTGAATTTTGCAGCCATTGGCATCAATCACAGCCATATCTATGGCCAGGTCGAGTGCCTGAAACGAGCAGGCGCACGGCTCGTCGCCTTCCATGCACGGGAAGATGATCTTGCCGCCGCATTTTCCAGCAAATTTCCGGAAGCCATACGCGTTGCCGATCCGCGCACGATTTTCGACGATCCATCCATCCAGATCATAACGACAGCCGCAATTCCCGCCGAGCGCGCCGCGATATCGATTACCGCGATGCAGCACGGCAAGGATGTCCTCTCGGACAAGCCGGGAATGACAAGCTTTGAACAGCTGTCGGACATTCGCGCGGTCCAGAAGGCCACCGGGCGAATATACAGCGTCCTGTATTCCGAGCATTTTGAGGTGCCGGCCACGGTCAAAGCGGGCAGCCTTGTCGCTCAAGGAGCGATTGGCGAGGTTATCAACACCGTCGGTCTCGGGCCCCACGCCATCCGCAACAACCACCGGCCTGACTGGTTCTTTGACAGAGCACAATACGGTGGAATTCTCTGCGATATCGCCAGCCACCAGTTTGAACAGTTTCTGTTCTTTTCCAATGCGATTGACGGAGAGATCATTTCGGCCACCGTTGCCAACCGGGCCAATGCAGGTCAACCCGGCCTGCAGGACATCGGCGACGTCCATATGAAGACAGAACGCACATCCGGCTATGTCCGCGTTGACTGGTTCACGCCGCAGGGACTTCCCACCTGGGGCGACGGTCGCCTGACCATTCTCGGCACGGAAGGATATATCGAGCTTCGCAAATATATCGACATCAATGGACGTCCTGGAACAGACCACCTTTTCCTGGTCAATGCGGATGGTATCCAGCACCTGGACTGTACGGCCGTCGATCTGCCTTTTGGCCGGCAATTCCTTGAAGACGTGCGCAACCGGACCGAAACGGCAATGCCGCAGGAACGATGCTTCAACGCCATGAAACTTGCCTTGACCGCTCAGCAACTGGCCGAGCGCGGTACGGAGTGGAAACAATGACACGCCTCAGAACAGTCGCCGTCGTCGGATGCGGTATCGGCAGAAGCCATATTGTCGAGGGCTATGTCCCCAATGCCGACAAATTCAGACTCCTCGCCATCTGCGACATAGACGAGGAAAAAATGCACGCGCTTGCGGATGAATTCTCCGTCGAGCGCCGGATCACTGATTTCGACGACCTGCTGACCATGGACGATCTGGATATCATCGATATCTGCACGCCGCCGAAACTGCACTTCCCGATGGTCATGAAGGCGCTGAAGGCAGGAAAACACGTCATCTGCGAGAAGCCACTCGTCGGGTCGCTATCCGAGGTGGATCAGGTTATCGCCCAGGAGAAATTGTCCAAGGGCCGCCTGATGCCAGTGTTCCAGTACCGCTTTGGTGATGGGATCGAGCAGGCAAAGGCCATTATCGACGCCGGCATCGCCGGAAAACCCTTCATCGGTTCCGTCGAAACATTCTGGACGCGCGGACCGGACTACTACGAGGTGCCATGGCGCGGCAAATGGGCAACGGAACTCGGCGGTGTGTTGATGACACACGCCATTCACCAGCACGATCTGTTCAATTATCTGATGGGCGACATCAAACGTCTGTTTGGCCGGGTCGCCACCAGGGTCAACAAGATCGAGGTGGAGGACTGCGTCACCGCCTCGATCGAACTGACCAATGGCGCGCTTGCCAGCTTCACCGCCACCCTGGGCTCTGCCGATGAAATCACCCGTATCCGTCTCACCTTCGAGCACGTGACGTTCGAAAGCGACCACGAGGCCTATAACCCCGGCGCAAAACCCTGGGTTATCCTGCCACGGGATCAGGCAACGAAGGACAAGATCGACGCCCTGCTCAAAGACTGGAAGCATGTTCCGTCGCGCTTCCAGACACAAATGGCGCGGTTCTTCGATGCGCTTGAAAATGATAGCGCGCTTCCGGTGACAAGCGCCGATTCACGCAGGGCACTCGAACTGGTCACCGCATTCTACTATTCATCACTGACGCACCAGGATGTGGAGTTGCCAATTCCGAACGACCACCCGAACTATGAAAGCTGGGTTCCCGCCGCATTCCGTCAGACTGATGAGGTCCCGCATGGCAACCGCAGTTGAGCTCCAGAATGTTGTAAAGAGCTACGGTAATCTTCAGGTCATCCACGGCGTCAACCTGACGATCGATCCCGGCGAATTCACCGTCTTCGTCGGTCCGTCCGGTTGCGGCAAGTCGACATTGCTGCGGATGATTGCAGGTCTTGAAGCCATCAGCGACGGGGACCTGCTGATTGACGGCGAGCGCATGAATGCTGTCACGCCGTCAGAGCGGGGAATTGCGATGGTTTTTCAGTCATACGCGCTCTACCCCCATATGAGCGTCTACAAGAACCTTGCTTTTGGTCTCGAAACCGCGCGGCTGCCGCGGGCTGAAATAGCAAAACGGGTTCAGCGGGCCGCTGAGATTCTGCAAATTGAACCGCTGTTGAACCGCAAGCCGAAGCAGCTCTCCGGCGGGCAGCGTCAGCGTGTTGCCATTGGCCGCGCCATTGTGCGCGAACCGAAAATCTTCCTGTTCGACGAACCTCTCTCAAACCTGGATGCGGAACTGCGCGTACAGATGCGCGTGGAGATCGCCAAACTCCAGCAGCGATTGGGTAACACGACGATCTACGTCACCCATGACCAGGTCGAGGCGATGACCATGGCGGACAAGATCGTTGTCTTGCGCGACGGCAGGATCGAACAGGTCGGTGCACCCCTTGATCTGTACAATCATCCGCGCAACCTGTTTGTCGCCGGCTTCATCGGCTCGCCGAAAATGAACTTCCTGCAGATCTCCGCCGCAGAGATCGAGGTAGATGCTGACGCAACTGGATCAGCAGCGGGCGGGCGGCCGGACATCCCGATGACACTGGGTATCCGCCCTGAACATATCACCATCGACCCCAATACCGGTGCCGCGCTCGGTCCGTTGAAAGTTGTGCTGGTCGAGAGCCTGGGCGGTCAAACCGTGGTCTACGCGACCGCAGCGAACGGACAAACCATTACGGTTGTTCTTGATGGACAGGTGGCAGTTGGAGAAAGGCTGGAGGCCTTTTTTGATCCGGCCAAGGCCCATCTTTTTGCGGCCGATGGCAATGTGGTGGCGGGCGCCCAACTGCCGCACATCATAAAGCTCGTTTGATAGAAACGGGCGGTCTGGCGCGCATGGGTCGTCCCGCGTCAGACCGCTTGCCATGCTCCGCTTTGCCGGTATTAATCCGTGCATGGCATTCACACTCCGGCAATTGCAATATTTCGTCGCGGTCGCGGAACAGGGCTCGATCACCCGCGCCGCGCAGAACCTGTCGATTTCGCAGTCGTCCATCACCGAAGCCATCAAGGAACTTGAAACCGATCTGGGCGTCGAGCTGTTCGAACGCCACCCACGCGGCTTGCACATCACCTATAACGGCCATCAGTTCCTGCGCCATGCCACCAAGATACTGGCCGACGTTTCCGACGCACGCCGCTCCTTCTCCGAGGACAGACCGACCGATGCCGGCAAGCTGCAATTGGGCGTCACCTCGCTCGTCGCCGGTTATGTCCTGTCCGATCTGCTCGCCCGCTATCGCCGTGCGTGCCCGGGAGTGGAGGTCAGCGCCATCGAGGACAATGGCTCTTATCTCGAACACCTGCTGATCGGCGGCGAGCTGGATGTCGCCGTCATGGTCATTTCCAACCTGCGCGACCGCATGGCCCTGCAGGCGGAAATCATCGAGACCTCGCCCTACCGGCTCTGGCTGCCGCTTGGCCATCCCCTGGTCAGCGCCGATATCATTTCCATCAATGACATCGTCAGGGAACCGCTGATCATGCTGACGGTCGATGAAATCGAGGAAAACACCGGCAAGCTGCTGACAGCACTGGGCGCCCGTCCGCACGTCGCTTTCCGTACCCGGTCCGTTGAAGCCGTCCGCAGCCTCGTGGCAACTGGCGCGGGCATCGCGCTATTGCCCGATCTGGTCTACCGCCCCTGGTCGCTGGAAGGCGACCGCATCGAAAGCCGTGACGTTTCCGGCGCGCTCCCGGTGGTGCAGGTAGGCATGGTCTGGCGCAAGGGATCCAGCCTACCGCAGGCGGCGCGTGACTTTGTCGGCATCGCCGAAGCGCTACGCAGCGGCCGTACGCGATGATATCGGAAAAACCGATAGCGCCCTTCTGATTAATGAATTTGCGAAAGCGGCAAAAGAGAGGCACTTTTTCTCCCGGGAACACACGCCGCAAAGGCGGCACCACAATCGGGAGATTTCGAGATGAAGCAGATTCTGAAATCCTGCACAGCGCTGACCCTTTCGCTTGCCTTCTGCACGCAGGTCATGGCTCAGGAAGCCTTGAAGCAATTGGGCAAGGGCGAAGGCGAACTCTCCATCGTTGCCTGGGCCGGCTATATCGAGCGCGGCGACACCGACAAGGCCTATGACTGGGTTACCGGCTTCGAGAAGGAAACCGGCTGCAAGGTCAGCGTCAAGACGGCCGCCACATCGGACGAGATGGTGGCGCTGATGAACGAAGGCGGCTTCGATCTCGTGACCGCCTCCGGTGACGCCTCGCTGCGCCTCGTGGCCGGCAAACGCGTCCAGCCCATCAACACTGATCTTATCCCGAGCTGGAAGACAATCGACAAACGCCTGCAGGATGCTCCTTGGTACACGGTCAAGGGCGTGCATTATGGTGTGCCCTATGTCTGGGGTCCGAACGTCCTGATGTACAATACCGAGGTTTTCAAAGGTAAGCCGCCAAAGAGCTGGAACGTTGTCTTTGAGGAAATGACCCTGCCGGACGGCAAGTCCAACAAGGGCCGCGTGCAGGCCTATGACGGTCCGATCCATATAGCCGACGCCGCCAACTACCTGATGTTCCACAAGCCGGAACTTGGCATCAAAAGCCCCTATGAGTTGAACGAAGACCAGTACAAGGCAGCGCTTGAGCTGTTGCGCGGACAGCGCAAGCTTGCCGGTCGTTACTGGCACGATGCGATGATCCAGGTCGATGACTTCAAGAATGAAGGCGTTGTCGCTTCCGGTTCGTGGCCGTTCCAGGTCAATTTGCTGAAGTCGGAAAAGCAACCCGTTGCTTCGAATTTCCCGGAAGAAGGCACGACCGGCTGGGCTGATACGACCATGCTGCATGCGGAAAGCACCCATCCGAACTGCGCCTATATGTGGATGGAACACAGCCTTTCCACAAAGGTGCAAGGCGATGTTTCCGCGTGGTTCGGCGCCAATCCATCCGTCGGTGCAGCCTGCAAAGGCAATGAACTCCTCACGGACGAAGGCTGCGCCACCAACGGTTACAATGATTTTGACAAGATCAAATTCTGGAGGACGCCGGTTGCCAAGTGCGAAAGCCAGAGCGAATGCGTACCGTATCACCGCTGGGTGTCCGATTATATCGGTGTCATTGGCGGCCGCTGATCCCCGATGTCACGCTGCGGTGCCTGGTTCGCCCCGCAGGCATGCCTGAAACATGGAGTGAGACATGACAGCTGCTGTCCTGTTTGAAAACGTATCGCGCCATTTCGGAGCGGTCCGCGCCGTCGATGCGGTTGATCTTGCTGTTGCCGAAGGCGAATTCTTTGCCATGCTTGGCCCCTCTGGCTCGGGCAAGACCACCTGCCTGCGCCTGATGGCGGGGTTCGAACAGCCGACCGGCGGCCATATCGAGATTTTCGGCGAGACAGCGGAGGGCGTGCCGCCGTACCGGCGCAACGTCAATACGGTGTTTCAGGACTACGCATTGTTTCCACATCTGAGTATCCTCGATAATGTCGCCTACGGCCTGATGGTCAAGGGCGTGGCGCGGGAAGAACGGCGCAAGGCTGCGGAAGATGCGCTTGCCATGGTCAAGCTGCCTGGGTACGGCACGCGGCGGCCCGGTCAGCTTTCCGGCGGCCAGCGCCAGCGCGTTGCGCTTGCGCGCGCCCTCGTCAACAAGCCTAAAGTCCTTCTGCTGGACGAGCCACTGGGTGCGCTTGACCTCAAGCTGCGTGAACAGATGCAGGAGGAATTGAAGACCCTGCAGAAATCGCTCGGCATTACCTTTGTCTTTGTCACCCATGATCAAGGCGAAGCCCTGTCCATGGCCGACCGCATCGCCGTGTTCAACGAAGGCAGGATCCAGCAACTTGGTACGCCGGAAGATGTCTACAAGCGGCCGAAGACGCGGTTTGTCGCCGATTTCGTCGGCTCGTCCAATATCCTGCAACCGGAATTTGTCACCCAGCTTGGCGCGGGCCGGCAACTCGCCAGCCTGCGTCCCGAAGCCATTGAGCTTACCGGCAAAAAGGACGGCCAGCTTTCGCTGTCCGGCATTGTCCTGTCGCGCAGCTTCCTTGGTGCATCGAACCGTATCACCGTCGATGTCAGCGGGACCAAACTTCATGTGACCAGCCCGGCGGCAAGTCCTGTTCCGGAAGAAGGCAGCAAGGTCACATTGAGTTTTGCCCCGGCCGATCTTCATCTCATGGAGGCGGTGTGATGAGCGCCATCACCGGCGAACAGGCCATATCAACGCAAAGGTCCGGTCTTGCCGGCCGCATATCGGATTTCTTCTGGAAACATCCGCATGTTTTCCTGGCAGTAATGCTGGCTCCGCCGCTGCTGTGGCTCGGCATCATCTATTTGGGTTCGTTGCTCGCGCTCCTGTTGCAGAGCTTCTTTTCCATCGATGATTATTCGGGCCTGGTGAATTACGAGTTCACGCTTGCCACCTACGGGCAGCTGCTGAACGAGACCAATCTCGACATCATCATCCGCACCGTGTGCATGGCGGCGATCGTGACCCTGTTTTCCGCACTGATCGCCTTTCCGATCGCTTACTATGCGGCGCGCTATGCCAGGGGAAAATGGAAGGCGCTGTTCTATCTCGGGGTAATGCTGCCGCTGTGGTCGAGCTATCTTGTCAAGATTTACGCGTGGAAACTGATCCTTGCCAAGGAAGGTATCCTGACCTGGCTCCTGACCAAGCTGAACCTGCTCTGGCTGCTGGATGCGTGGCTGTCACTCCCGGTGATCGGCGGCAATTCCCTCTCGGTCAGCTATACCGGCACCTTCATCGTATTTGTCTATGTCTGGATGCCCTTCATGATCCTGCCGATCCAGGCATCGCTGGAACGCGTACCGGTCAATCTGATCGAGGCCTCCTCCGATCTTGGCAGCACCCCGCAGCAGACCTTCCGCCATGTGCTGTTTCCGCTGGCTCTGCCCGGCATCGTTGCCGGATCGATCTTCACCTTTTCGCTGACGCTGGGTGACTACATCATTCCGCAGATCATCGGTTCTTCGCGTCTGTTCATCGGCCAGGCCGTCTATGCGCAGCAGGGCACGGCGGGCAACATCCCGCTTGCTGCCGCTTTCACCGTCGTGCCCATCGTCATTATGGGGCTCTATCTCTGGGCCGCCCGCAGAATGGGAGCTTTCGATGCGCTCTGATCGTTCCGCCTCTGCTCCGCTGGCCCTGAAGATTGCCGCCGCCGGCGGGCTGCTCTTCCTGCATCTGCCGATCCTGCTGATTTTCCTTTATGCCTTCACCACAGAAGAAAAGAGTTACCAATTCCCGCCACCCGGCCTGACACTGCAATGGTTCGCGGTGACCTGGAACCGACCGGATGTGTGGCAGGCGCTGAGCCTCTCGGTCCGCGTCGCCTCGATCGCCACGGCCGTCGCATTGCTGCTTGGCACGCTCTGCGCCGCCGCGGTCAGCCAGACCCGGTTCTTCGGGCGCGAGACGATTTCACTGCTGGTCATCCTGCCGATTGCGCTGCCCGGCATCATCACCGGTATTGCCCTGCGATCGGCCTTCAGCATGGCGGACATTCCCTTCTCGATCTGGACCATCGTGCTTGGTCACGCCACGTTCTGCGTCGTGGTTGTCTATAACAATGCGGTCGCCCGCTTCCGCCGTGTTTCGGGTTCACTGGTCGAAGCGTCGATGGATCTCGGTGCCAACGGCTTCCAGACATTTCGGTATGTCATCCTGCCGAATATCAGCACGGCGTTGCTGGCAGGCGGCATGCTCGCCTTTGCCCTGTCCTTCGACGAAGTCATCGTCACCACATTCACCGGCGGCCAGCAATCCACCCTGCCGATCTGGATGCTGCAGGAACTCATCCGCCCGCGCCAGCGGCCCGTCACCAACGTGGTCGCGATGGTCGTGGTGCTGGTGACATTCCTGCCGATCCTTGCCGCCTATTACCTCACACGCGACGGCGACCAGATCGCTGGTTCCGGCAAATAATGCAAAGACTATGGGAGAACGACACATGGATACGCAACTGCTGATCGGATCGACATTCGTCGCCGGAACCGAGGCCGAGGAACATATCCTCAATCCGAAGACCGGCGCGACAATCATTGATCTTGCCGAAGCCTCCCACATTCAGATTGATGCAGCTGTCGACGCGGCCGAACGGGCCTTTGCGATGTGGTCGCTGACGACACCTGCCGAGCGCTCCGGTTACCTCCTGCGGATTGCCGATGCCATTGAAAAACATGCGGATGATTTCGCCGCGCTTGAAGCGCTCAACTGCGGCAAGCCGATCAACGCCGTGCGCAATGACGAGCTTCCCGCCATCATCGATTGCTGGCGGTTCTTTGCCGGAGCCATCCGTTCCATGCATGCGCCCGTCGCCGGCGAATATCTGCCCGGACATACCTCAATGGTCCGCCGCGATGCCGTCGGCATTGTCGGATCGATTGCGCCATGGAATTACCCGCTGATGATGATGGCGTGGAAACTTGCGCCAGCTATTGCAGGTGGCAATACGGTGGTGTTCAAGCCATCCGAACAAACACCGCTGACAGCGCTGAAAATGGCGCGGCTTCTGGCGGATATTCTCCCCGAAGGGGTAGTCAACGTCATTCTTGGCCGCGGCGACACGGTCGGCAACGCGCTGATCAACCACCCCAAGATTGGCATGGTGTCCATCACCGGCGATATCGCCACGGGAAAGAAGGTGCTGCAGGCCGCCGCCAAGACGGTCAAGCGGACTCACCTGGAACTGGGCGGCAAGGCGCCTGTCATCGTCTATGACGATGCGGACCTTGAAGCGGTGGTCAACGGTATCCGTACCTTCGGTTATTACAATGCCGGCCAGGATTGTACGGCTGCCTGCCGCATCTATGCGCAGGATGGCATCTACGAGAAACTGGTGGCGGACCTCACCTCTGCCGTCTCCACCATCCGCTTCAATGACGCCGACGATACGGTCAATGAGATCGGACCGCTTATCTCCAGCCGCCAGCGCGACCGCGTGGCGAGTTTTGTGGAGCGCGCAACGGAACAGAAGCACATTGAGATTACCACGGGCGGCCATGCGGGCAGCACCAATGGTTTCTTCTTCCAGCCCACCGTCGTTGCCGGTGCGACGCAGGAGGACGAGATTGTCCGGCGCGAGGTGTTCGGTCCGGTGGTTTCGGTCACGCGTTTCCGTGCCGATGATGAGGCCGTAAGATGGGCCAATGACAGCGATTACGGCCTCGCCTCTTCGGTCTGGACGAAAGATATTTCCAAGGCGATGAGAACCGCATCGCGGCTGCAATATGGCTGTACCTGGATCAACACCCACTTCATGCTGACCAATGAAATGCCGCATGGCGGCGTGAAGCAGTCAGGCTATGGCAAGGATATGTCGATCTACGCATTGGAGGATTATACGGCCGTTCGCCATATCATGATCAACCACGGCTGAAGGCCGGTTTCCGGCAGCGTGACGGCACCAAAGGAATAAAATATCCATAGAACATTGAAATCAGGAATTTATTATTCTAGCCTGATTTTACTGACCTGACTTATCCATGCGGTAGAATGAACATCCATCTCGAAGTCACAGAAGCCCCCTCGCCAACCGATCTCAAATTCCTGGGAGATCAGCTGACGGCATTCAATGATGGCGACGTCGGGCCGAGCCAAAGAGTGGCCCTTGCGGTCTTTGTGCGCGATGAAACGGATAGGGTTGTCGGTGGAATATCGGGCTACACCGCGTGGGGATGGCTCTACGTTCAATGGCTGTGGGTGGATGAGAGTTTTCGCGGACAGCACATGGCAGCCAGAATGTTGGATGCCGCAGAACAGGAAGCGGCGGCACGCGGATGCCATGGCGCATATATTGATACGTTCAATCCAAGGGCCGCGAAGACTTACCAGAAGCAGGGATACCAGACCTTTGCCACCCTGCCCGATTTTCCGATGGGGCGTGACCGCATCTTCCTGCAGAAACAGCTCTGATTAGTGGTCCGATTCTGACATTCGCATGCTGCGCTTCATGTCAGATGGGATGCGAATGTCAAATTCGTTCCACTAGCCTGCTATGCGTCCGCCGCGCGTGGGCTCGCGAACGCCTGTCGTCGTCGGGAAACTGATCGGCAGGTCCCTGAGAGCACGCACCGCAAGAAAACCAAAGCATTCCGCTTCGACCGCATCGCCGCGCAAACCCAAGGCTTCGGCGGCCAAGACCTCGACGCCAGCACGATCCGAAAGCATGGCCATGATCGCCGGATTGCGGCGGCCGCCTCCGCAAACCACCAGCCTGCCGGGCCGCTGCGGCAAAAGATCGAGCGCTTTCCCGACGGCAGATGCGGTAAATGCCGACAGGAGCGCAGCCCCATCCCGTGCATTGAGGCCATCGGCCATTTCCGCACCAAAATCAAAGCGGTCCAATGATTTTGGATAAGGTGCTGTCAGATAAGGATGCTGCAGGAGCTTGGAAAGGCGTACTTCGTCAACCGTTCCAGCCAAAGCCAGAGCGCCGTCCCGATCCATTTCACCCAGCCCTTTCGACTTGACGAAATCATTGAGCGGCGCGTTGGCAGGCCCTGTATCGAACGCGACAAAGCCACCATCGCCATCCCACCAGGTAATGTTCGCAACACCGCCCAGGTTCAGCATGGCGGTGTCGTTTCCAACCCCGGCAGCCTGCAGCAGTGCAGCATGATAGGCCGCCGACAAAGGAGCACCCTGCCCGCCCATGCGCATATCAGCCGAGCGGAAATCATAGGCGACCTTTGTTCCAAGAATGGCGCTCATCAGTTCGCCATCGCCGAGCTGGCGGGTTGCGCCAAGACGGCCGCCCTTAGGTGCGCGGTGCAGGACGGTCTGGCCGTGAAAACCGACAATGCCGATGTCGGCCATTGTCAGGCCGGCACCGTTGACCAGATCCCGGACTGCCGCGGATTGCGCGCGCGTCAGTGCCTCTTCGGCTTGCCGGAAGATCACCGGTTCGGGACCGTTGAAATTCCAGGCACGGGCCTGGTTCAACGTCTCCTCCAGCAGGCTTCGAACGGATGCGTCGTAGGGGGTCAACGCATAAGCGCCGAACGCCTCTATGCGCTCACCGTCGGTTTTGATCAGGGCAACATCAATGTTGCCGTCAAGTACGGTACCGGTCATCAGGCCAACGGCCCACATTGGTTCCATGGTTGAATTCCTACTGTCCGTTGACGAGATTGCCGACTTCCTGCCGAAGCAAGGTTATTCCACTGTCGAAATGGCGCGTCGGATGAATGCGGTTGGTGAGCAGTGTCCAGGCCCTGCCCTTGTCGAAATCAATCCACAGGCCAGTACCTGTAAAGCCCGTATGACCGATCGTGTTCGCAGAACACAATCCTCCGCCTGACCAGTCCTCATATGGCCGCTCCCACCCATGGGTGCGTTTGGCGGACAGAGGTTCTTTCATGAGCGCGATCGCATGCTCGGACGCTCCGGTTCCATCCAGCAGACCTTGCGCGAAATCCAGAACGGAATCGGCCGTTCCGAACAGCCCGGCATGACCGGCTCCCTGCAAGGCGGCGCAGTTGTCGTCATGCACCTCGCCCGACAACACCCGGTGCCGCCAAGTGCAGTCCTCGGTGGCCGCCGCAGCATCAGATGCAGCAGAGAACGCAAAACCTGGTCCTGGGTCCATGTCACGGATGGAGCACTTGGATAGGCGCTCCAACACAAAACCCAGAAGAATAAAATTGATATCGGAATAGACCGGTTCCCCGGCCTGCCATTCACGCTGCAGGATGAAGCTGCGCAGCAAATCCGGATCGCGGCCATAGGTGTATATCGGACCAACGGCCGGCAAGGGCGTCTGATGGCCGAGACATTGCCTAAAGGTGATTTTCCGCTCCCAGGCGTTTGCGTCATATTGGCGTAAATCCGGCAGCGCGGAGATGAGCGGTGCGTCGAGATCAATGATGCCCGCTTCCGCCAAAGCAAGGATGCGCGGTGTCGTAAAGATGACCTTGGTCAGCGATGCAAGGTCGAACCACGTGTCGATCCGCATCGGCCTGATATTCGGAATGAGTTGAGCTGAGCCAATCGCCTGGATGATCCGGCGCTGATCCCGATCAACGATGCCGAACACGCCCCCGGGGATGCGGTTGGTTGCTACGCAACTGGCAAGTGGTGCAAAAGCGCGATTGAACAACCGGGAAAGCGCGGCATTGGCGAACTGTTCCGTACGATCAGATGCACTCATGATCTATCCCGCCGTTTGCGAATATGGTGGAGCTTCGGTACGTGCCTTGTGATCGGCACCAAAATGTGTCCAGTCGGCTGCATCGGGTTCAAAGCCCAGTTGGCGCACCAGGGACGGAACCTGCCGCGTATCCAGTTCAAAGTGCTCCTTGCGGCGGCTGACCGTCGGAACGGCGGCAATGAGCCTTTGCGTATAGGAATGCTGCGGATTTGCCAGCACCGCTGCAGCACGACCGATTTCAACAATCTGTCCGGCATACATGACGGCAATCCTGTGGGCGATCCGCTCGACAACGGCCATGTCATGCGAGATGAACAGATAGGCCAGATTGAATTCCCGTTGCAGGTCGACAAGCAGATCCAATACCTTGGCCTGCACGGACACATCCAACGCCGAAACCGCTTCATCCAGAACCACAACGGAAGGGTTCAGCATCAGCGCCCGGGCAATGCACAGGCGCTGGCGTTGACCGCCGGAGAATTCATGCGGATAGCGGTCAAGGCTGTTGGACGGCAGGCCGACACGCTCGATCAGCATGGACATTCTCTCACGCGTCTGGACATCGAGCCGCCCGCCTGCGGCAATCACCGGCTCCGCAAGAATGCTCGCAATGGAGAGCCGCGGATTGAGCGAAGCATAGGGGTTCTGGAAAACCATCTGCACCGGCCGCTGGCTTTGCCGTGCGGAGGCTTCCTGCCTGACGGCAGAAAAGGTGCCGCGCGTGGATTTTGTCAGACCCAGAATGGCGCGCGCCGTTGTCGATTTCCCCGAGCCGCTTTCGCCGACAATCGCCAGTGTTTCCCCTGGCATCAGATCAAAATCCACGCCTTCCACCGCGTGAACCGCACCGGCGGGACGGCGAAAAACACCTGACGTAACCGGAAACCGCACCGTAAGCCCGTCAACCCTGAGAGCCGGATCGACCGATGCCTCGCTGTCGCGTTTGCCGTCGGTACGCGCTGCCTGCCCGCTGGCGAAATGCGGGACGGCATGCAGGAGATGTTGCGTATAGGGATGTTGCGGGTGATCGAGTATCTGGTTCAACTCCCCTTGTTCCACCGCCTGCCCGTTCTGCATCACCATGACCCTGTCGGCAATTCCCGCGACCAGGCCGATGTCATGCGTGATGAAAATCATCGACATCCCGGTTTCCCGCTTCAATTCTGCGAGAAGCGCCATGATCTGTGCCTGCACGGTGACATCCAATGCCGTCGTGGGCTCATCGGCAATCAGCAGACGGGAGTTGCACGCCAAAGCCGTTGCTATCATGACGCGCTGGAGCATACCGCCCGATAGCTGGTTCGGATAATATTTCAAGCGTCGCAAAGCGTCCGGAATCCGCACGCGATCGAGCGCGTCCTTGGCAGCCGCACGCACCTGCTTTCCAGTCAGCCCCCGATGGAGTCGAAAGGATTCTTCAATCTGCGTGCCTATGGAAAGCACGGGATTGAGCGATGTCATCGGCTCCTGAAAAATCATGCCGATTTCAGCGCCGCGCACTTTTGTCAGTTGCGGTTCCGTCGCGGCCGTCAGGTCCAGAATGCTGTTATCGGCCCGTTTCAGCTTTATGGAACCGGAGACGATGCGCCCCCCGCCAAAATCAACGAGCCGATTGATCGAGAGCGCCGTGACGGATTTTCCGGAGCCGCTTTCACCGACGATCGCCAGTGTTTCTCCGGCCGCCACATCAAAGCTTACGCCGCGCACAACCTGATTGACCTCGGGGTCGTGGCCGAAGCCGACGTGCAGATCACGGACAGAGAGCAGCGGGCTCATGGGTTTGACCTCCGCATTCTCGGATCAAGGATATCGCGCAACGCATCGCCGAGCAGGTTGAAACCAAGGATGCTCACCATGATCGCAAGGCCGGGGAAGATCAGCAGCCATGGGGCTGTTTCCATCAGATTGCGGCTGTCGCTCAGCATCAGACCGAGCGACGATGCGGGCGGCTGCGTGCCGAGCCCAAGGAAACTGAGGCCCGCTTCCGTCAGGAGAGCCCATGCCAGCGCCAAGGTGATCTGAACCGTCAGCGGCGCCACCAGATTGAGCAGGAGATGCCGCGTCAGGATGTATGTGCGGCTGCTGCCGAACGTGCGCGCCGCGTCAACGAAATCACGCGCCTTCAGCGACAGGGCTGGCCCGCGCACGACACGGGTGAATATGGGCGTGTAGACAATCCCGATCGCCACAACGCTGGTCCAGGTTCCCGGTCCGACAATGGCCACAACCAAAAGGGCGAGAAGAATGGCTGGAAATGCCAGCAACACATCCATCAGGCGCATGATGATGCCATCCAGCCGATGGCCGAACCATGCCGCGGCCAGGCCAAGGACAGTTCCCGCAAGCGATGCAAAGGCAACCGACAGGAAGGCCACCGTAAAGGACTGCCCTACCCCACGCATGAGACGGCTGGCGACATCGCGGCCAAACAGGTCGGTGCCCATCCAATAGGTGATGGTGGGAGAGTGCAGACGGTCCAGGCGGTTCTGCATCAACGGGTCATGCGGTGTGAAACCCATAACGCCGAGCAAGGCGATCACGAGGTAGAGCAGGACGATGGCCCCGCCTATTCTGCCGCTTGTATGTCCAAAAATCGCGCGGAGGATGCGCATTACCGTTCTCCCAAACGAATACGGGGATCGAGCGCCGAATAAGCGAGGTCGACCAGAAGATTGACGACCATGAAGTTGAAGGCAATGAACAGCACGCTTCCCTGCAACAGGGCATAATCCCGCTGCAATATCGCATCGAGAACCACGCGCCCCAATCCTGGCAGCGCATAGATCTTCTCGACGAGAACGGCGCCGCCCAGCAGATAACCGAATTCCATACCGCTGAGAGTGACGACCGGGATAAGTGCATTCGGCAGCGCATGCCGCCAGATGACACTGCGCGCCGACGCCCCCTTGCTGCGTGCGGTCCTGACATAATCATCGCTCAGGACATCGAGCATGGCCGACCGGGATATGCGGGTGACGGAAGCGGCAAATGCCAATCCGAGCGTGATGGCCGGAAAGATCAACTGGCTAAGGTTGCGCAGCGGGTCCTTCCAGAAGGGCGAAAACTCTCCCATCGTCGGCAGCGCGCCGAAGCCGACAGACAGCATGTAGATAATCAGAAGGCCGACAACGAAGCTCGGTGTTGACTGGCCGATCATGGCAAAGATGCGCACTATCAGGTCGGATGGCCTGCCATTATGGGTTGCGGCGAACACCCCTGCCGGAAGACCGATGGCAAGCGCGATGATCATGGAAAGAAAGGCCAATTCCAAAGTCAGCGGAAAGCGATCAAATATTACGTCGAGCACCGGTTTTCCGTAGGCGACCGAGATACCCAGATCGCCACGGAAAAGCCCGAGCAACCAGTGCCAGTATTGAACGAGCCAATTCTGGTCGAGGCCGAAATAGGCCGTCAACGCCACGCGTTGTTGCGGCGTCAATAGTCCGGCCTCTGTCCCCAGCATCGCCGTGATGGAATCGCCGGGAACGAGACGGATTGCAACGAACACAAGTATTGAGACGCCGATCAGAACCAGCGGAAACGTCACCAGACGCCGTGTAACATAACCCATCCAGAAACGTCTCCGGGTAAGAAGTGATCGGCAATCCCAGTCCAGCTATTGCTGGACGGTCACCTTACTGAGACCGAAAAGCGAACCGATGGGCGTTGCAGTGAAGCCCTGGACACTCTTTTGCTGTGCCGTATAGCTGTAGGAGGTATAGAGCCAGATCCAGGGAGACATCTCTGCGAGATGTTTTTCGAAATCACTGAAAATGACCTTGCGCGCTGCAGGATCGGTCTCGGCGCGGCCCTTCTGCATGAGACTATCCAGGGTATCGTCAATGTAATTTGCAACCTTTTGCAGGTTTCCGGTCTTGGTCCAGTACCGGCTGTACATCGAATAGGGATCCGCGCTGCCGCCATTCAGGGCAACAGCCATGTCGAAATCGCCTTTCAGCCATGTATCGACATAGACGTTCAGTTCCATGACCTTGATATCGAGTTTGACGCCGATTTCGGCCAGTTGGGATTGGATGACCTGAGCCTCTGCGGCGGCTGTTGGCGGTTCGCCGGTTGCCGCGATGACCGTGGCCGAGAAACCCTTCGCATATCCCGCATCGGCCATGAGTTTCTTGGCCTTCTCGACATCCCGCTTGTAACAGAACAGGCTGTTGGGATCTGTTGCAAAGGATGGTGTCGTTATCGGGCCTGTCACCTTGCCTTCTCCCAGGGAAGCCGTATCGAGAACTTCCTTCCGGTCGATGGCGCAGGAAATGGCCTGCCGTACCGCAAGCTCGGTCATTGGCTTGCGCGACGGATTAAGCTGCAGCACGTGATAGGCAAGCACAGGCGCACGATTCAGGACCAGTCGCTCTTCCCGTGGGATGAGTGTTGCAATCAGAGGGTCGTTCAGCAGCGCAAAATCAACCTGGCCGGTGCGCATGGCCGCCAGGATCGCCGTTTCGTCGGGAAGAACACTGATATTGATGCCCTCGACACCTGTTGCACCTCCCGCCCACGCCTTGTTGGCGACCAGTATCTCGCGGGAATTCGGATCCCACTTCTCAAGCTTGAAAGGCCCCGAACCTACAGGCGTTGTGCTGATCGCTCCTTTTTCAATTTCACGCGCGGAAATGATCGCCGCGTTCAGATTTGTCATCGCCGTCAGAAGCGGCACATCCGGCTGGGACAGATGAAAAACCACCGTGTGAGGGTCAACGGCTTCGATATTGGCAATCGACAAGAAGTTGGCCCGCGCCACCGCACCGGTCGTCTCGTTGAGTATACGCTCAAATGACGCCTTCACATCCGCTGAGGTGACCGGATCCCCGTTCTGGAATTTTGCATTCGGGTTGAGTTTGAAGGTCAATTCCGTACCGTTGGACGAAAACTGCCAGGAATCGGCAACAGCCGGAACAATCTGCAGATTGGCATCCAGACGCACGAGCGGCTCATAAATGAGCTCAAGCAGCCTTATGGAAGAGAATGCGGTCTGCTTGTGCGGATCGAGACCCGTCGCGTCCTGCGACCAGGCCATGCGCAGCGTTGCCGCAGTTGCTGGCGAACCCACCATCGCCACGCCAAGGGCTGCAGCTATTGCAAGACAAGAAACCAGTTTCGCTGTTGAACGCCTTTTCATTTTTCTTTTTCCCTCTGGAGCTATTTTGAGCGGCCTTATGGACGCTTGATTCGTTTTACTTCCTGCTAAACCGGCATGGTCTTACGACGGCTTTGCATTTATCGCCTTTCGCAGAAAACCTCCTGCATCTTTTAACGCCACCCGCGCTTTTTCCACGTCCATTCCCGTTTTGACCATCAATATCGCCAGCTTCACATCATTGCTTGTCTGATCGAGAGCTTGGCGCGCCTGCTCAGTGGTACAACCGGTTGCCTGCATGACAATACGCGACGCCCTGGCCACGAGTTTTTTATTGCTCGCGTGCACGTCCACCATGAGATTCTGATAGCTCTTTCCGATCCGTATCATACTGGCCGTCGTCAGCATGTTGAGAATGAGCTTCTGCGCGGTGCCGGATTTCAACCGGGTTGACCCGGTAAGAACCTCCGGACCGACAACGGGAGAAATCGCGATATCGGCAATTCCGGCAATGATTGAATCCGGGTTGCAGGACAAGGCAACGGTCGAAGCCCCTACCTGTTTGGCGTAATTCAGCCCACCGATCACGTAGGGCGTGCGTCCGCTGACCGCGATACCCACAACCACATCCTGTGCCGTCAGTCCAATGTCCCGCAGCGCTTGTTCCCCCTTGTGCGGATCGTCCTCAGCGCCTTCTATGGCCCTGACCATCGCCTCGGGACCGCCCGCGATCAGCCCCACCACCACGCCTTCAGGTACGCCGAAGGTTGGCGGACATTCCGACGCATCCAGAACCCCCAAACGGCCGCTGGTTCCCGCTCCCATATAGATCAGCCTCCCACCGGCTTGGAAGGCAGTGACGACCCGGTCAACTGCCGTAGAGATATGCGGAATAACCTTCTCGACAGCCGATGGCACGCCTTTGTCTTCATCATTGATCTTCTGCAAAATATCGGCAGTCGGCAGAAGATCGATCTGCATCGTCTGCGGATTTCGGCCCTCGGAGACCAGTTTTTCCAACTCGGATATCAACGCTTGCTCAGTCATCGGCCAACTTTCGGGAGAACTGCTTTTGATCAAAATGCGATACCGGCTAAAGCGATGAGATCGCATCTCACCGGGGTCGTCCGCGCATTGCATGAATTGTCTATTCCGCATTCGGAATGCGGCCGCTCGCTCCCTGCTGCAACAGCTCTCATTCTTTTTATGTTAACTTTTTATGATTTATTATTCCTTATGTCAATATAAATTTGGAATTATATATTCCTAACCAGACGCGTTTATCCATCGGCTGAAACTGGCAGTTCACCTGCCTTCCGCAAACGGACGGCCATGATTGAGCCCGCTTACCGACAATGATGATGGGCAGTCGTAGTCTGAAGTCTCAGCACGATTTTCTCGCCAGAATGATCGCACCTGAAACCGCATCACCATCGGCGGGTTTCAGGCGGCGGCGAATGTCGGGAGCCAACCATGGCTCCAGCGGCGTCGACAGCCCTCCGAGAAGCGTGACGCGGGGCGCACCTTTTTCGATCAGCGCGCGGACGATGGAGTCAATCTGTTCGGCCGCTCCCTGAACCAGACGCCGCCCCACCATGTCACCCTGATCTGCATGGCGCATCACCATGGGTGCGAGCACGGCATAATCGGTCGCCGTCGCCCGATCCATCCATGCAACCACCTCCACAGGGTCGTTCTGGAACCGCTGCATCACCTCGCCCAGCAACGCACTCTGTTCGTGGCGACCATCAAAAGCCCGCAACGCGAGTTGGACAGCCTTCAACCCCAGGTCCGCGCCACTGCCTTCATCGGATATTGGAAAGCCATACCCGCCAACCCGCAGATCGCGCGCCCCGGCGAAACCAAGACCGATGGAACCCGTTCCGGCAATGACAATCGCGCCATCCGCGCCGGAGTGAGCCCCCAGACAGGCGGCAACGCCATCGCTCGTGAAAGCGATGCTGGCAAACGGATGAGGGATAGCCCGAAGCGCCTCAAGCGCGCCCTTGCGGCCGATGCCGGCAAGACCGATACCGGCATGCATGCGTGCGGTTTCCCGCTCCGTGAAACCGGCTTCCGCTATTGCCGAGGTAAAGGCGCTGGCAACGGAAGCCCAGGCCGCGTCCACGCCAAGACGGGTTGTCGCGGGTCCGGAGAGCCCTTGGCCGAGGACCGCACCAAAGCCGTCTTCAATGCGGGCGCGGCAGCCCGTGCCGCCGCCATCGACGCCAAGAAAAAACAATTTCTCATGCATGGCGTCGCTCATGAGCTGATCCGCTCGATATCAGCGCCGCAGAGCCGAAGCTTGCGATCCAGCTGCTCATAGCCGCGATCAAGGTGATACACCCGGTTGATGATCGTCTCACCTTCACAAACGAGCCCCGCCAGGACGAGCGAGACGGAAGCCCGCAAATCCGTCGCCATAACCTGCGCACCGTGCAGCGGTTCCCCGCCGCGCACCAGCGCAGTCGTTCCCTGCAGCGTTATGTTCGCCCCCAGACGCATGAGCTCCGGGACATGCATGAAGCGGTTTTCGAATATGGTTTCGCGCAGCAGTGATGCGCCCTGGCTCCGGCACGTCAATGCCATGAACTGGGCCTGGAGATCCGTGGGGAACCCCGGATAGGGCTCCGTGGTGATGTCAACGGCCTTCAGCGGCCCCTCCCGAGACACAATCAGGCCCCGGTCGCTGGGCCAGACGCTGGCACCTGCTGTTTCAAGCGCCTGCACAACAGAAGCCAGATGCTCCAGACGGGCATGGGTCAGTTCAAGCTGACCGCCGGTAATGGCCGCAGCGATTGCATAGGTGCCCGCCTCTATCCGGTCAGGGATGATAGCATGCCGGGCGGAGCGCCACGTCGTATCGCCTGCCACCAGAATGCGATGCGTCCCGGCCCCTTCGATGCGGGCTCCCATTGCACTGAGGCAGGCGGCGAGGTCAACCACTTCCGGTTCGCGTGCAGCATTGAGGATTTCCGTTTCACCTTTTGCTGCGGTGGCCGCCATCATGGCGGTTTCGGTCGCCCCCACAGAGGGAGAACTGAGAACAATGCGCGTTCCCCGCAGCGAAGCTTGCGCAGATGCAACGATGACGCCGTTCTCGATGGCAATATCGGCCCCAAGCGCGGCAAGTGCACTGACATGCATGTTGACGGGCCGGGCACCAATTGCACATCCGCCGGGCAGCGAAACCCTGGCATGCCCGAAGCGGGCGAGCAGCGGCCCAAGAACCAGTATGGTCGCACGCATTCGCCTGACAGTGTCATAGGATGTTTCCTTCGACACAACGGCGCTTGTATCGATGGTTGCCGCATGCAGCGACCGGTCAATGCGCGCGCCGTGGAGTTGCACCACGCCCAGCATGTTCTCGACATCGTTGACAGCTGGCAGATTGGTCAGTTCCAGCGGATAGGGACTCAGCAGCGCAGCGGCGATTTGCGGGAGTGCCGCATTTTTCGCGCCGGAAATCGTCACCGCGCCTTCCAGCCTGTTTCCCCCGATGATCCGTAATCTATCCATGATAACCACTGCCTGATCTGAGGAGCATGAAAATAGGGTGGGCTTCGTTCGACACCCTCTTCACCTGCAGGTTGCGTCCGACATAGAAGGCACAACCATCATGGCGATGCACAAAAACTAATTGATCATTCCACGGTGTCAATTGATTTAGGAATATATTATTCTACGTCAGATTATTTGCGGCGTGATGCTTTTATCGGCAACGCTTCTGACGCCATTGCGAGGAGTAGCCAGTGCTTTGAATTGACGGTAGGTATGTCATTTCGGCGAGCCTGGAGGCTCCGATTATTCCATAGGTCCGCGCTTTGGCGCGAGCAGCCTGAACGGCCAACGCGCAAAGGAACGCATGTCTATACTGCAGAAAATCAATGCACAGTTGGACTCCATGGCGCCTGCCGATCGCCAGATCGGGCAGTTCATCATCGACAATCCGGATCAGATGCTGCGGCTGTCATCGGCTGCTCTGGCCGTGGAGACGGGCCGGAGCCAGTCCAGTGTGGTGAAGTTCAGCCAGAAACTCGGCTACGCCGGCTATATGGAGCTGAAGCTCGCTGTCAGCGAAGCCAAGGCACAGGAATGGACAGCTCCGGCGGGAATGATCCACGGTACGATCGAAATAGGCGACAGCTATCTCGTCATCCTGCAGAAACTGATCGGCAGCAAACAATTGTCGATGCAGCAGACGGTTGCCGTCAACAATGAAAAGGACATCGGCATCGCTTTGGAAATCCTGCGCAAGGCCCGGCGCATTCATATGGCAGGCGTCGGCGCATCCTCGCTGGTGGCACGGGATTTTGCCTATAAGCTGATGAAGCTTGGGCGCAATGTGCTGCACGACAGTGATAGCCATGTCCAGATGGCCAACGCATCCACGCTTGGCGCTGATGACGTCTTGTTCGCCCTCTCCTATTCAGGCGACAGTATCGAGACGTTGCGCATTGCCGAGCTTGCCAGCCAGCGCGGCGCGACCGTCATTGCCGTGACCGGGCTGAAGGATAACCCGCTGAGCCGCGTCGCGGACATTCGGCTTTACACCTTTGCCGATGAAGAACGCGTTCGCTCTTCATCCATCACGGCAAGGGATGCGCAACTGACGCTGACCGACCTGTTGTTCATCCTGCTCATTCAGGGGCAACCGGATGCCCATGAATATATTCACAACAGCGAAGTTGCAGTCTCCGTTCTGAAGGCTGAGCACCTTTAACGGCCCCGGCAGGCAACCCATATCGGCCGCTACCTTGACGGATGATCACGCCAAATTGCCCACCTGCTCCACGTTGGATGCGGGGGACGGCGATTTGATCCGGGGGAAATCATAGCCATTCACCTTGGATGTCTTGTATCCGGCCCCGACCAGCGCTTCGGCAACCTTGACGGCTGCCGTGACGCCGTCAATGACGGGAATACCGGTCGCGGCGCTGAGCCGGTCGCATAACAACGACATGCCGGCACAGCCAAGAACGATCGCTTCCGCGCGGTCTTCCAGTTTCGCCTTGCCGATTTCAAGCACGAGAAGACGCTCTGCCTCGACCGGGTCTTCATCCAGTCCCAGCACCGGCAGATTGATGGCGCGC
This sequence comes from uncultured Phyllobacterium sp., assembly GCF_902479695.1. Taxonomy (NCBI): domain Bacteria; kingdom Pseudomonadati; phylum Pseudomonadota; class Alphaproteobacteria; order Hyphomicrobiales; family Phyllobacteriaceae; genus Phyllobacterium; species uncultured Phyllobacterium sp. The sequence continues at coordinate 172,724 of NZ_CABSQF010000001.1, forward strand.
ACGTTGCGGCAATGATGGTTCGCGCCGTAAGCACTGACCAGATCTTCGATGATCGGAATGGAGCGGGGCAATGTCGTGATCACCGTGAAGCGCCGGCTGATGGTCATCGCGACCTGTATGGCGGCCTGGCAGATGCCGATCACGGGGCCCCGTGCAATCTCGCGTGCCGCATGCAGGCCGGGATCATCGAAGCAGGCAATGACATAGGCATCCACGCCTTGCGCCTGCCCCTTGCGTATTTCGGAAAGCATGGCCGGAACAGCCATGGCCTCGTCGGCCCCACCCTCGATGCTTACCGGCGTATCCACGGGATTAACCGCGGTGACGCGCGTTGTCGGATAGGCCACCCGGACGGCACTTTCCAGAACCTGGGAAGTCATGGACGCAGTGGAATTTGGATTGATGAGAAGAATATGCACGGTCGAGTTCCTTCAGCGCCACTTAATCGCGGCGGGATTTGGTAAAATCGGCAATTGGCGGAGGCGCCAGAACGAACTGTCGATCGGATGTGATGTAATTATCGGCGTGGAGACGGGCGATGGGCTGATAAACGTCCGGATTGACATAGCGCCCCTCCGCGTCAAGGCAATCGCGGCGCACATGCATATGGACGACTTCGCCAAGGACAAGCACCCGCTTCGGAAATTCGATCAGGCGCTCGACGCGGCATTCCAGGGCACAGGGAGCCGTGGCAGCATACGTCGCATCGATTTGATTGCATGCGGCCGCCTCAAGACCGGCCATCTCCAGTTCATCGACCTCGCTGTCGAAACCCAGCCCGCAAATGAGCATCTGCTGCGCCATGCTCATATCCACCATGTTGACGGCAAACTCACCCGTACGGCGGATATTGGCGATCGTGTCTTTCTCTTCCCCCGATGGCCGTGGTTGTACACCGAGGATCAGGATCGGCGGATCATGCGAGAACACATTGAAGAAGCTCATCGGCGCCGCATTGCTGTGGCCGGCGCTTGAACGGGTCGTTACGAGGGCGATCGGCCGCGGGCCGATAAAATTCGTCAGCAGACGATATCGGCTCTCCGGTTCAAGCTCTGTAAAATCAAACTGCATGCCGACTCTCCCGTTTCGCTATATAGTATACAATTATTGGGCATTATTGTCTACAATCATGCAGACAAAACGAGTTGACATTTTCCATTTGATCGCGATTGTCTGTCACAATCGGGAGACAGGTACATGACTGAACAAGCAGGGGCTTCAACACAGCAGATTGTTGAACGGGTATGGCTTTCCATTGCCGAGCGCAGGCTTCGGCCCGGCGTGCAACTCAAGGAAGGGCAACTGGCAGCGATCTTCGACGTCAGTCGTGCCCGCATCCGCCAGGCATTGGTTGCACTTGAACGGGATGGGCTCGTCACGATCATCCCGAACCGCGGCGCATTTGTCTGCCAACCTTCGGTGGATGAAGCACGGGATGTCTTCTTTGTCCGCCGTGCGGTCGAACGCTGTATTGTCGAGCGGCTTTGCAAATCAATCTCCAAGGTAAATGTCACGCGGCTGCGAACCCATGTTTCCAAAGAACGAACCGCCAATGCACAGGATAGCACGACCGATATCATCAAGCTGTCAGGCGGCTTCCATCTCTTGCTTGCAGAGGTCGCGAACTCGGACTTTCTTTTCGCCACGATGCGCGATCTGATCGCAAGAAGTTCCCTCATCACTGCGGTCTACCGCAACACCAATCGCTTCAACTGCGGGCCGGACGAACACGCCGAAATTGTCGACGCAATCGCAAATGGCGATCTTTCCAAGGCAACAGGGCTCATGGAGCACCACCTTGAACATGTGGAGGCCGAGCTCGATCTGAGCGAAATCCGTGATCTTCCGCACGATTTGCGTTCCGCGCTGGCCTGAACCGCTGACCGTCATTCTGCTGCAGTTGCAATCTTCTCCTCGACCAGATGGCATGCCACGCGCGTGCCGCCCTGGAGAGTACGAACCTCTGGCACTTCGGCCGAGCAGCGTCCAATGGCAACCGGACACCGCGGGTGAAAAGTACAACCGGATGGCGGCTTGAGCGGACTCGGCACCTCGCCGCCGCCAACGACCCGGTCCCTGTTCGGCTTCTGAACATTGGGGATCGTCTGCAAGAGAAGCCGCGTATAGGGATGCAGCGGATTGGCAAACAGCTCTTCCGTATCCCCCTCTTCCACGATACGCCCGAGATACATCACCGCAATGCGGTCCGACATATGCCTGACAACGCTCATGTCATGGCTGATGAACAGATAGGTAAGACCGAGTTCGTCCTGCAGCTTGCGCATAAGGTTGAGAACCTGCGCCTGCACCGACACATCGAGCGCAGATGTCGGCTCGTCGCATACGAGGAATTCGGGTTCGCTGGCGAGCGCCCGTGCGATTGAAATACGCTGGCGCTGACCGCCCGAAAACTCATGCGGATATTTTTCGCCATCCGAAGCCGATAGCCCGACGGTCTCGAGCAGTTCCTCAACGCGATCAGCGATTTCATTCGACGTTTTGAGCAGCTTCATCTCGCGCAGCGGCTCGGCAACGATGTTCTTCACACGCCACCGGGGATTGAGCGAGGCATAGGGATCCTGGAAGATCATCTGCACCGAAAGTGGCGCCCCATTGCGTCCCGGTGCAAAGCGAAGTTCGCCACTGCTGGGTTTATGTAACCCGGTTACAAGACGCGCAACCGTTGATTTGCCGCAGCCGCTTTCTCCGACGATGCTAAGGCATCCGCCTGTGGGCACGGTGAAGCTGATGTCATTGACGGCTTGCAGAAGCTGACGCGGTTTGCGCTCGATAACCCGGCTCAGCCACGGTGCCGAGACGTCGAATGTCTTGACGAGACGTTCGGCGGTAAAAGCCGGCATTTTTTGTCCGGTCCCGGTCATGCTGTTCCTCCCGCGTTGAGCCAGCAGGCGCTTGCGCCATCGCCCGCCGGCATGAGTTCAGGTTGCTCTCGAATACAACGCGGTCCGACCGATTTGCAGCGCGGATTGAAAGCACACCCATCCGGAATCGCATCTAGCCGGGGCATGGATCCGTCGATCTGGTTGAGGCGTTCCACGCGGGCAGCAAGTGCCGGAATGGAAGCCATGAGGCCGCGCGTGTAGGGATGCGCCGACGCGTGCAACACCTGATTGACCGAACCAACCTCGATCAACCGGCCCGCATACATGACCGCCACTCTGTCGGCTGCTTCTGCGATGACACCCATATCATGGGTGACCAGCATGACAGCCGTGCGCTTCTCCTTGCAAAGTTTACGCAGCAGCGAAATGATCTGCGCCTGAATGGATACGTCCAGCGCCGTGGTTGGCTCATCGGCGATCACCAGCTTGGGCGAGGCCGCGAGTGCCAGGGCGATGACCACTCTCTGCCGCATCCCGCCCGAGAACTGATGCGGATAATGGTTCACCCGCTCATCCGGAGAAGGAATGCCAACCTCTCCGAGTAATTCGATCGCCCGGGCTTTCGCCTGCGATTTGCTCATGTTGAGATGCTGGCGGATTGTCTCGCTCAGTTGGGCACCCACCGTGAACAGCGGGTTCAGCGAGGTCAGTGGATCCTGAAAGATCGCACCGATTTTGCGGCCGCGGATTTTTTCCATCTCATAGTCATCAAGGGTATCAATCCGGCGATTTTCGAGCCAGATTTCGCCGCCGCTGATATGGCCGGGGCGCTCAAGAAGACCTTGAATGGCCAGACCGGTCATCGACTTGCCGGCTCCGGATTCGCCGACCACGCCAAGAATCTCGCCTGCCCGGATGTCGAGACTCACATCCGAAAGCGCGGCCACCGTTCCGTGGCGTCCGGGGAATTCCACCGTGAGATTGCGAACCTCAAGGATGGGCTGATCCATTGTTTCACCCATGTGCGCTGCTCTCTATTGGATAACTCGGAGGGAATATTTCGGCGACCGATGGATGCGCCCAGCTTCGCTCGGGATATTTGGCAATCAGTCCGTCAAACTGTTTCTGTATGCGTTCCCGGGCAGACATCATGTCGATGCCTGCAACCTCACCGAACAGCATGGAAGGACGCCCGTCGACAAAGGCCGCCCGTGTCACCTTGCCAGATCCGCCGGTAACAAGCGTCGTGATCGGATCGATTGATGGCGCCATGATCGCATCGTCAAGGCCGAACACCGCAATATCCGCGCGCGCCCCCGGTGAAAGATGGCCAAGATCCGTTCTGCCGAGCGCCCGCGCACCGCCAAGCGTTGCGGCGTCGAAAAGATCAGCGCTGCGCACCCGGTCCGGCACCCCGTCATTGATACGCGATGTGATCAGGCCGATGAGCAGATTCATCAACATGTCGGCCGGTGCTGTGTCGGTACCCATCGCAATATTGATCCCGCGGTTCCGGCATGCGGAAAACGAGTTCAGCGTGTTGCCGCCGCGGGCAGACACCAGCGGACAATGCACAATTGAAACACCGTTGGCCGCATAAAGGCGAAGATCTTCGTCCGTTGCGCTGGTTGCGTGCGGCGCAATCAACCGCTCGCTCAAAAGTCCCGATTTCGCGAGCCAGACCGGCGCTGTCGAGCCATGCAGCGCACGGACCGTATCGACCTCCATGACGCCTTGCGCCATGTGCAGGCGGATCTTGCAACCGAGTTCGCGTGCTGCGGCATCGGTACGTTGCAGCAATCCGGCCGTGCATGTCTCAACACGGTCGGGCGCAAGCATACCCCGCACGAGATCTCCGTGACGGCCGGTCTGCCGTTCGATGAAGCGCACGGCATCTTCCAGGCCGCGCAAGCCGCGCTGCTCATCGAACACCGGGCGTATATGCCCTGGATTTTCAAGGACCATGCCGCCCGATCGATAGGCGGGACTGAGATAGACCCGCAAGCCGAGGTCTCCAGCCGCATCCGCAGCGGCATCGAACTCGGCAACGGTCTCACCCCACTCGCGATAGAACAGCGACGCGATCGGCGCGGCGGTGGTTATGCCGTTCAACAGAAGCTGACCGAAGGCAAACCGCTTCTGGAAGGCCAACTCTTCCGGCGTATACATCTCGTAGGGGCCCGCCTCAACATAAGAGCGGGGCCAGACCCGCCCCTTGGCCCAACCCGGATGGTTGTCGATGCCGAGGATCGTCGTGTCGAGATCGGAGAGTGCGTCAAGGTCGATGAACCCTGGACTGATCAGCGATCTCCCGAAATCGACACGGCGTGCCACCTCTCCTGGAAAGTGATGCCCGACGAACAGAATTTCGCCGTTCTCGAATACAACTTCTCCTTTATGGACAAGCCTATGGGCCCCATCACGATGGCCAAGCACCCAATCGGCAGTCAACAGCGTCCGCCCTTCGGGCCTGCGGCCAAGCGTCAGCGTCTCGAATCCGGCTTTTGTCATGGCATGTCCACAATGGCTTGGCCTTGCCGTGCCGTGACACGTCCGCCCTTGATGACCAGCGGACGCGGGGCAATGTCGACAACCGCATGCGCCAGGGTCTCACCCGTCAGAAGGGTCAGGTCGGCCGTACACCCGACTTGCAGACCATAGCCCTCGATCTGCATCACGTCAGCGCCGCCCTGCGAGACGATATGCAGAACATGTTCGAGTTCGCGGTCTTTCCGCAGCCCGTTTTTCATGCCGATGATCTTGGCACGGTCGAGCATGTCGGGCTGGCCCCATGGCCCCCAGGTGTCGCGAATACCATCGCAGCCGCCGCCGACGCGTATGCCGGCTTCCTTCAGTCGCATGACTGACGGAACCGAAGCAGACGGCGCGCCCGTAGTGAGGATCGCCACATCGAGTGCTGCGAGTTCATCCATCAGCTTTCCGACCCGCAGATAGTCGTTCATCCCGAGCGCAAACGCGTGGCTAATGGCAACTTTACCCTGCATGCCGTTTGCGCGGATACGCTCAAAAATGAGCTCCATGGTGAATGCGCCGAGATCCCCGACCTCGTGCAGATGAATATCGATCGGCCGTTGATGTTTGACGGCAAGCGCAAATATCGTGTCGAGCTGGCCCTTCGGGTCACGATCTATACCGCAGGGATCGATACCTCCCAGCACCTCACAACCTTGCCGCAGCGCCTCGTCAAGCAGTTCGGCGGTGCCGGGCATGACCATGACACCGGACTGAGGGAAGGCAACGATTTCGATATCGATGATGCCGCGCAATTTCTCGCGGGTTTCCCAAACGCCTTCCACGATGGACAGGCCGTGGGTCGGGTCGATATCGACATGGCTGCGGATATGGGTTGCACCATGCGCCGCCAGCCCGATCGCATGCCGCATGGACTGCCGGTGCGGATCAATGCCGATCGCACTGCGGTTCTCGCGCTCAAAATCAATGCGCTCGCGCAGCACGGCCGCCCGGTTGTTCTCGTGCCACGGCATGCCCCATGTCGTCTTGTCGAGATGCGTATGGGCATCGATGAGACCCGGAATGACAATGGAGTTGCCTCCATCCTCGACCGGCATGCCGGGCTCCGGTGCGAATTGACCGAAACCGGCTATTTTCCCATCCTTGATCAGGACATCACAGCTGTCGCCAGCCATGGGCCGTACATTACGGAGCAATAGATTGGTCATGTGTCATCTACCTCAATTTCGGGTTTAGAGCGTCGCGCAACCAGTCGCCCAACAGGTTCACCGCAACGACGAGAAGGCAAAGCTGGAGCACGGGAAACAGCACGATCCACCACGAACCGGAAAACAGGAACTGGTTGCCGATGCGGATCAAGGTTCCCAGCGACGGCTGACTGGGTGGCATACCTATGCCGAGGAAAGACAGCGTCGCCTCAGTCAAAATCGCCATGCCGAAGTTCAATGTCGCTGCCACAAGGACCGGTGTGAGCGTGTTTGGCAGGATATGGTTGGCCATGATCCGGCGAGCCGGTACCTTGATGAGCCTGGCTGCGTGCACATAGTCCTTGCCGCTCTCCACAATCGTCTGGGCGCGAACCGTGCGCGCATACTGAACCCATGCCGACAGCGCGATAGCAAACACCAGCACGGCCGAAGCCCCCATTTCCCGAAGTTCCGCGGGAAGCATTTGCCGGACGACCGTCGAAACCAGAATGGCGACGAGAATGGTAGGGATCGAAAGCGTGACATCGCCGATGCGCATCAGAAGATTGTCGACAAAGCCGCCGAAATAACCCGCCACGAGGCCGGCACTCATGCCGATCACCAGGGACAGGGCGACCGACGCAATGCCGATGAAAATGGAGATGCGTGTCCCGTAAAGGATGGCCGAGAGCATATCGCGGCCTTGCGTATCGGTTCCGAGCAGATAGGGCCATTCACCATTTTGCTCCCAGATCGGCGGCAGCTCCGCTTTCCACATGTCCAGCTGTGCCCCGTCATAGGGGTTTTGAGCCGCGATCAGCGGCGCAAACAGTGCCGTCAAGATCAGGATTGCCAGAATGATGGCGCCCGCGATTGCTACCTTGCTGTGCGTGAATGACCACCAGAGGTCGCTGTTGCGCATGCGCCTGAGAAGCGGCGCTCGTGCAGGCCTTGGCGCTTTCGGTGTCTTCGATACGTCTGTTGTCATCGGACAGGTCCCTGACTCTGGGGCTAGCGTGTGCTGCGCAAACGCGGATCGATGACCGCATAAGCGATATCCACGAGCATATTCAGAACAACGAAAATGAAAGAGATGATGCACAGATAGGCCGCCATCACGGGGATATCGATGAATGTTACAGCCTGGATGAACAGCATGCCCATACCCGGCCACTGGAACACGGTTTCCGTGATGAGCGCGAAAGCGATCAATGAGCCCACATTCATTGCCGTCATCGTGACAACCGGCATGAGGCAGTTTCTCAGTGCGTGGCGGAAATAGATGCGCCAGCGGGGAATGCCTCTCGCCCGGGCGAATTTAATGTAGTCGGACCGGAGCACTTCCAGCATCTCTGCCCGCACCAGCCGCATGATCAGCGTGATCTGGTAGAGCGACAGCGCGATTGACGGCAGGATGAGGGCGGCCCGTCCCGACGATGTCAGCAACCCGGTCGACCACCAGCCAAGTTTGACGACGTCGCCGCGTCCGAATGCCGGCAGCCACCCCATGCTGACCGAGAACACTAGGATCAGCAGGATACCGACGACGAAACTCGGCAACGACACGCCGACAATGGAGAGAAATTGAAGCCCTTCCGTGTACCACTTACCGCGCTTGATCGCCGTAAGAACGCCAAGAGGAATGCCGAACACCAGAGAAATCAGTGTTGCCACCAGCACCAGTTCCAGGGTTGCGGGAAACCGGTCTGCGATCAGCGTCAGAACATCCTGGCCGTTGCGATAGGAGATACCGAAATTGCCCTCAGCCGCATGGATGACAAAGCGGACGTACTGGGTAGGCAGGTTATCGTTGAGACCCAGCCGTTCACGCAGATTGTCGCGATCGGCCTGCGTCATCTGTTCATTCGCCATAAGCTCAACCGGATCGCCGGCGAGCCGGAAAATCAGGAAGGCGAGCATAGCCACTGCGAGCATCACCAGGATTGCGTTTGCCAAGCGCCTCACAATAAAAACCAGCATCTGTCGCCTCCCTTAATTCTGTCTGCCCTGAACCCGTCAAGGCAGACCGCCACATCTACTTGGCAAAATGCGTCAACCAGTGACGAGGCTTGTTGTCGGGCAGTTGAACGATATGATCGATCTTGTCCGTCATCACCCAAGCCATGGGCTGCTGGTGCAAGGGAAGCATGATGATCTCATCCTTGACCATCTGCAGGGCCTTGGTCTGCAGCGCCAGCCGCTTGTTCCTGTCCATCTCCGTCGAGGCCTGTATGACCAGCTTGTCGATTTCGGGATAGCTCCAGCCGCCCCAATTGAAGACACCGGCATTGTCCGACTTCGTCTCAATCATCTGCAGCAGAATGGAGTAGCTGTCGAGCATCGGCTCGTTCGCCCAACCGATCAGATAGACATCAGCCTTGCCATTGGTCCGTTTGGGCGTTTGTGCCGCCACCGGTGCAATGTCAAGCTGCGGCTTGAAGCCCGCACGGCTCAGCATGTTGACCATGCCCTGGCAGAGCTCTTCCTCGTTGACATAGGCGTCTGTCGTGCACACGAGCGTGAAAGCGAAATCCTTTGCCCCAGCCTCTGCCAACAGCTTCTTGGACAGTTCCGGATCATAGGAAACCGGCTTGTCGAGCGCCTCGGTATAGCCCGGAATTTCCGGTGCAATAATCGCACCCGCCGTACGTGATTTACCGCGCATGATCCGCTTCTGGATCAGTTGCGGGTCCAGTGCATGGGCGAATGCCTGCCGGACACGCAGATCATTGAACTTATTGTCATCGCCGTTGGTGAGCTTCGGCTTGCGATTGAACCCCATCATGACCGTCCGCAGATCGGTCCGTTCCATGACCTTGAGTTCGGGTTGGGCCGAGAGGCGGGGCAGGTCCTGGGAGGGCGCGTTATCGGTAAAATTGATCTCCCCCGACAGGAGAGCCGCAACGCGGGTGGCTGCCGATGTTATCGGGGTGAACTCGATACGGTCTATATTGGTTTCAGACTTGTCCCACCAATTCGGATTCTTGACGAGAACCGTCTTGCTGTCCGGCACCCGGCTTTCAATGGTGAAGGGGCCGGTTCCATTGGCATGATAGGTCGCATAGCCCTCGAGCTTTGCGCCGACGTCGGTCGGCTTCAAAGAATTGTTCTCCGCAAGCCAAGCCGCATTGAAGATGTGAATGTTGGTCAGATCGTTGAGCAGAAGCGGGTACGGACCCGTCAGCTCGATGTCGATCGTATAGTCATCGACCTTTTTTGCCGATTTGTAGGCGGGCAGATTTCCACGCAAGGGCGAGGTCTTGTCACTCACGCGTGTGAGCGACGCCAAGACGTCATCGGCAGTAAAACCCGCGCCGTTGTGGAATTTCACACCCTTGCGCAGATGAAACCGCCAGACCGTGTCCGACACCGTCTCCCACGATGTGGCAAGGGCTGGCTCAATCTTCAGCTTGGCGTCGTACCGGACCAGGCCTTCATAGACGTGGTTCAGGAAAGCAAGCGTATAGCTGTCACCGTAGGAATAGGGATCGAGTGAGTATATATCATGGGGCGCACCCCATTTAAGTGTTGCGGCTTGGCCTGGAAAAATCAGGCTCATTGCCACCGTGGCCGCGAGGCCTAGTTGCTTCAACATTGTGGTTTGCTCCGCTTCTGGACGTTTGCCGCCTCCTTGAACGGAGGTCTTGCCTTGGTTATCAGACAGCGCCAAAGGCGCTGCAGATCAGTCTGTCATGCGTGTCAGCCAATGCCGCGGCTTGTTGTCGGCTCGGATCACGACATTTTCGATTTTACTGGTCATGGCCCATGCCATCGGCTGCTGGTGCAGCGGGATCATGATTGCCTGATCCTTCGCAAATTTCAGCGCGGCGGTTTCAATCGCCAGACGCTTGTCGCGATCCTGCTCCGTGGCGGCCTCTTTGACCATCTTGTCGAGTTCGGGATACGACCAGCCGCCATAGTTTGCGACACCATCGGCACCGTGACGGGTGGAAAGCACCTGAACCAGAATCGAATAGGCATCGAGCGTGGGCTCGTTGGCCCAGCCCACCATGTACACGTCGGATTTACCGCTCGAGCGTTTTGGTGTCTGCACGGCACGCGGGCCGATATCGAGCGTCGGCTTGAAGCCGGCGCGCGTCAGCATGTTGACGACACCAGAGCAAACGTCCTCCTCGTTCACACTTTCATCGTTCATGCAAAGATAGGTAAAGGCAAGATCGCTCTTTCCAGCCTCGGCCAGAAGCTTGCGCGACAATTGCGGATCATAGGTTGCAGGCTTGTCCAGTTCCGCGCTGTAGCCCGGTATCTCCGGCGCAACCAGGGCCCCGGCTGGATGCGCCAGCCCGCGCATCACCTTCTTGTTGATGAGGTCCCGATCAATCGCATGATCGAACGCCTGCCGCACCCGCAGATCGTTGAATGGATTGTCACGCCCGTCCGTCAGTTTTTCCCGGCGATTGAATGCGATGGAAATGGTTCGCAGATCCGAGCGCTTGTCGACCTTGATGCCCGGCGTTGATTCAAGCCGGCCAATATCCTGGATAGGCGCCGCATCAACCAGATCGACTTCCCCGGACAACAGAGCGGCGACCCGCGTTGCCGCAGATGTAATCGGTGTAAACTCGATGCGATCGATATTGTGCTTCTTCTCGTCCCACCAGCCGTCGTTCACGACAAGGATTGTCTTGCTGTCTGGAACGCGGCTTTCAAGCTTGAAAGGCCCGGTCCCGTTGGTGTGGTAGGTTGTGTAGCCCTCGACTTGCGCGCCCACGTCGGTGGGCTTTTCGCTCTTGTTGTCGATCAGCCATTGCGCATTGAACATGAAGATGTTCGTCAGATCGTTGAGAAAGAGCGGCGACGGTGCCGAGACTTCAATATCGACCGTATAATTGTCGACCTTTTTCGACCCGACGTAGAGAGGAATGTTGCCCCTGAGCGGTGAGCTCGGATCACTCACACGCTTGAGCGATGCAATGACATCATCGGCATTGAAATCCGCGCCATTATGGAACTTCACGCCCTGGCGGAGTTTGAAACGCCAGTATTTGTTGTCGATCAGCTGCCATTCCGTGGCTAGCGCCGGAACAACCTTGAACTCAGGCGTGTAACGGACCAGGCCTTCATAGATATGATTGAGAAATGCCAGATTGGATGTCGAACCGTAGGAATAGGGATCGAGGGAGAATATGTCCCGTTGCCCGGCCCACCGCAGTGTCGCAGCCTCTGCCGCTGTTCCAAACAATAGCAACGATGTCATTGCCACCAAGACGGATTTTCGCAGTCGCGTCATCGGCATTTCCTCCTCATGTGTGCCCCGTCGCTAGGCTTGCCCGCGACTTTTATTTCCCTCCATAGGCCACAAGGATTTTGCTTTGTCAACGATATTGTCGACAATTTTCTCTGTTATTGGCACCAATAAAGTATACAGTTCATGCGCAGCCATCGCTGAATTCGGCTCAGGCCTTCAACGATGCTGTTGTCGAAATAGCACTTCCCCTTTACCAGACACCGCAGTATCGCCACCATATCTTCCCGGTTTTGGACCGAGAAGCGGCTTGTCCATGATTTTCTCATCCATCAGAAAGCGATCGAACAGCCGGGAAAAAGCAATATCAGGCTCGCCGCACGGCATGAAAGTTGGCGACAAATTCTCCGGCGGGCGATCAAGCAGCAATGAACCGCGCTTCATGAGATAGCCAGCCATGGCGCCGGTACGGCCGGTAATGACAATTGTTCCGGCGATCATGCGATAGCCGGCATAATCGCCACAACCTTTGAATATCGCGATTGTTCCGCGGCGAAGGCGGTCCCCCGCATAATCTGCGGCCTTCCCGCGGACGATCAACAGGCCGCCCTCCATGCCGGTGATTTCACCGGCAAGCGGCCCACCGAGATAGTCTCCGGCATTGCCTTTGATCTCGAGCCGTCCATTGATCATGCCCGAACCGGCATGGGTTCCGGCACTCCCGTCCACATACAGCGTGCCGCCGGACAGCCTTCTGCCCGCCTGGTTGCCGACATCGCCCATCACTCGGACTGATCCGGCACTCAACCCTGCCCCCACCTTGTCAAACCGCGAACTGCCGCCCTCGAACACGATATTATTCACGTCTTTGCCGGTGATCCTGAACACATCGCCGACCAGAGCCGGATTGCGACTCGTCCCGATGCGCAATTTGGCAATCTGGACATCCGTCAGTCCGGCCAAAGCAGCAGGCGTGAGGCATGATAGATCCAGACGTTCGTCCGGTAGGGCCAACAGCGAGAAGGTCAACGCTTTCATGGCAGCAAATCCTTCAGATGATAATGGAATTTGCCAAGCTTGCCGCCGTAGTTGCCAGCGCTTATCCGCAACGCGCCCTTCTCCGGGCCAAGATCAATGGCCGCCTTCAACCCCGCGCGCATGGCAGCCGCAACAGCATCACTGGTTTCTCCATCAATGACGATTTCAAGCACCGCGTTGACCCCGGGCGTCAAGGCACTGTCAACAACGCCGCGCAATGTCGGTGCAAATGCGTCATTGGTAGAAGCCATCATCCCCTTGTATTTTCCGCCCACTTTCGAACCGGAACGGACGATACCGCCGGGAAATGGCATGATCGCTCCCGCTACTTTCTCAATGGCGGCAACCGCGTATTCCGCTGCATTCAAGGCTTTGGCGTTATCGGCCGCGAGAAACAGCAGATTGCCACCGCCAACCGCAAGCTTGGTCAGCCCCGTTGTTGCTTCACACAGGAACTCGCCATCCATGACCGGAACGCGCCAATAGTGCTTTCCGCCAAATTTCTTCGATATCTGCCAGCCGTCGCCGAAATAGCGCAGCGAATTGCCGAGGTCGAGCGGTGCCGTACCTTCGAGACCGGCAAAACAGGCACTTCCCGGCGAAGTCAGCACGCATTGGCCAAGCCTGCTTTTCAATTGCTTCTGCAGATCGTCGGTTCCCATGGCAAAAATCATCACGCGGCATCCCGGCCGCCCGTCCGGCGTCTTGGATGCGGGCAAATCGACATCAATAGCGGCCTCGCAACCGCAGCCAATAACCGAGGTCGCATAGCCTGTCATGGTGATGGCGGCCTGCCGCGCCCATTTCAGGCTCGGCGCAGTGATGATGATCGCCGTCGCACGCATGCCGAAAGCTTCGGCGAAGGTATCGTCAATAAGAACGCCATTGCGGCTCAGCTGTTGCATGGCACCTCGGCAAACGGTTCGTCGCGCTGGATGGCAGAATCCGGAAATGTGAACCAGTCCAGTGACAGTCCATAACGCTCTTCGTGATAGGTCTTCATGCGCTTGATTATTGCCTTGTCGGGCGGCGGATTGAGCCGAAGCGTTTTGCCCCAACGATATCGACTGACCTTGCCATTTTTAACGACCAGATCGCCATTCTTGAAAACCAATGCGGCCTCGCGGAACATTTTGGCGATATCCCTGTCCTTCCGGTATATGGCGATATCGGCAATCGCCCCTGCTCCCAGATGACCGCGATCCTTGAGGCCAAGCAATTTGGCGGGCGCCGCCCGGGTCATGATCGCGATCTCTTCCAGGGTATATTCGCGACGAACCGACGCGAGCGTCGTCAGTTCAAGCGCGGCAGCATTGAGCTCCGCCGATTTCGTGTCGCGGGACGCACTGCTCATCAGCAGCTCGAACAATTCCGGATAGGCCGTGAATGGTGCGCCATTGGGATGATCGGTCGTGAAGAACACCCGCCATGGATCGGTGATCAGCAGGAAGAGCTCAAGCCCGATAGCCCATTGCAGCGAACCGTAATAATCCTGTTTGTAGCGGTAGGGCACGATTCCGCCACCGCCATTGCCGTCGCCATCAAAGATGACCGTCTTCTTCGGACTGGCGTTGCCGATGGCGGAAAACTGCCGCATCACGTCTGAGGAAATTGTCACGGTCTGGCCGAACATGACCTGACCGACATCGATTGTGACATCGGGATTGGCATTGACGGCTTCGGCCAGCCGCGCTGCCTCCGACGAGAACTTCCGCTTGCCTCCGGTGCCATAGCCATAGAATTGCAGATGGGCCAGATGCAGGGGCACGCCCTCCGTTGCCGCGATGGTTGCAGCCGCCGTATCGGCGCTGCCGGCAATGCCGAGATTGTTGGCGTGGACATGCAGCGGATGCGGGATGCCAAGCCGGGTCACGGAGGACTGAAGCGACTTAACGATTTTGCGTGAACTGACGCCATATTCCGGAACCACGTCATCCAGCGCGAAGGAGCGGACATTGTCCTTGAACGCCGCAGCTGCGCCGGCATTGATGACTTTGACGCCAAGAGCGCGTGTTGAACCAACCACCCACGCCACATAGTCGTCGATCATTGCCGACGATTTGCCGTCACGCAGCAAAGACAGGGTAAAATCGTCATTGCCGAGTATCGCCAATGTCGCCCTGTCGATAATCGGAATATCGGCCAGCTCCAGATGCGTATGCAACGCGGTGTAGGGCGCCATGGCCGGCTCCACCACCGTCGTGAAACCCATTTGCGCATAGAGGCAGCCGGTCTGGAAAGTCGACCAGCCTGCATTCGACAGTGGCGTATTGGCAGGCCTTGGCATGTGTGCCGCGTGATGCTCCGGCAGGAGCAGCCGCGCGGTATTCACATTGCCGCCACCGATATGGGAATGAATATCGATAGCGCCAGCCATGACGATACAACCCGAAACATCATGGGTTTGATCTGCCGCTTCACCCTTTGGCGCATCGATGAGCACCTCATCCCTGATCCAAACGTCACGCTGGCTGGTTTTGCCGTTGACTGGGTCGACGACGTCACCACCTGACAAGCGGATCAGCATGCGAATTCCCTTCTTCCAGGCAATGCATCAGCCAATTGGCCTATGACCTTTGAAACACTGGGCAGATGCGACGGCGTGACGGCCTGTACCGCTCTGAACGTGCCGATCCGGCTCGAATAGGCAACACCATCATGATCCACCCCAGCCTGACCAACGGCAATCGTTACCGACGCGCCAGCTGTTGGTACTTCGGTCCGGCTCAACGAAATCAAGGCGATCTTTTCCCCCTTGGGGGGAGTTTGACCGCCGCGCCCCGACACCCAGACATGAAGATCCGCTTCCTTCGCATGAATCATGCGCTGGACGTCCCATTGCACCGGGTCATAGCTTGGGAGGCTATTGATAAAACCTGTCCGGAGTGGAAATCCGGTCATCCACAGCGAGGCAAGAGCAGAACCCCATGCATCGTCATCAGCCGGCAGGAATACACTGCTGGCACGCCCCTTTCTGTTCAGGTCGGCGATCAACCCCTGCAACATGACGAGACCCGCAGTTTCAACTGAACTGCCGGAAAACGCGAAAACCGGGAATTGCGCGGTCGCCAGGGCCTTTTCAAAAGAATCGATATTGCTCAGCGAGGACAATGCAGGACGGCCCTGCAATCGAGCCCGCAGAAGCGCCAGCGTCGCTTCCAGCGAAAGGCCCTCGCCGCGCAGCGGTTTAGCCTTCAACTGCCGCAGAAGCTTGCCATGCGATGAACTCGTTTCATCGCTCGCGATGTGAAACCAGCGACGGCTGTGTTTGTCACCAAGATCGGGTTGCGAGGCCGCCCAGGCCTGCAAAAGGTCGTGGTGCAGGGGCGGGATTTCACCGACCAGAATGATCAGGCTGGAGCGACGGCGCGCTTCTCCCGGTGTCGTGAACATGCCGCCATGATCCGTGAACAATGCAACTTCATTTGCAAGCACCTGACCTTTGGCGTGATCGTAAGCGCCGCCCAACATGGTCGCCAACGCGATGGTGCTGCGCGTACCATGCACATCCGTATCGAGAGTGAAAACTGGGCAGCGGCATGATGCCAGAAGCTTCGCAGCATTCCGAATTGCATCCGTCAAAGGTACCGGCTGGCTGCCAATCCATGCAACCGACATATTCCGCAACTTTCTGGTGCCAACCTGAGCTTAGCTATTTTTTCTCGAATGTGAACCCTGTGGAGACGCAAAAGTTTACGGGATCAATTGTCGTACTTGATATAGGCAAAGCGCTGGTCAGTTTGCGGCGTCCCTTCAAGCGATCCCGCCTCCTGGCCCGGCTGCCATTGGACAACGCTTTCAATCTTCGCTGCAAGATCGAAGTCCTTGTCTGTAACGCCTTTGGCAGCATGATTCATCAACAGCACCTCCACCCAGGCATACGATGCCTTAAGATCCGGATGATGCCAGGCCGCCTCCGCCAGATGACCGATAGTATTGATGACCATCAGGGTCGATTTCCAGCCATGCGTCTTGTATTTCCGGCGAATCCAGCCGTTCTCATAGCGCCAGTGCGGCAGATCTTTCTCGAGTCTCGCAATAATTTCAGGTTCTGAATACACCTTTTCAGCGGGCCTCGCCCCTTTCGCTTCTTCAACCATTTGACCAATCCTCCACTTCTTTGCTCATGGTGCTTGCGCCTCGCCCGAAAGACGATATCATACCGCAGGGCCCGATTTCTGAGATTGTGTAAATTAAGCAAATGTCGGAATCCGTCACGATCGAAGTCCCGGCCCGTCTTCACCTTGGCTTCCTTGATATACCACGCAACGTACCCGAACCTGGTCAGGACCGGTTCGGCAGTATTGGCTTACCCATTCAGGACATTTCGACCGTTCTGACGATCTCCCGCGCGGCAAAAGCCCATATCGAAGGAGACGAGCGGGAACGCGTTGCGCAGCATGTTGCAACCCTTTCCCGTCATCTTGGGATCACGGCGCACCACAGGGTTGTCGTGCATCGAACCATTCCCCGACATATCGGCCTCGGCTCCGGCACCCAGATTGCCCTTGCCGTTGCAGCGGCGCTGCGCACCCTGCATGCGATACCGCTTGATATCGTGAACGATGCCCATCTGCTGGGACGCGGGGCGCGATCCGGCATCGGCATAGCTGCTTTCGACGCGGGGGGTGTCATTATCGATGCGGGCAAAGCCACCCACGGCGCTGCACCCACCATTATCTCGCGGATTGCATTTCCCGAGGAATGGCGAATCATTCTGGTCTTCGACACGTCAACCCAAGGCATTCACGGCAATGCCGAGGTCGAAGCTTTCAAGGCGTTACCACCGTTCCCGGTGGCGACATCGGCAGCGATCAGCCGTCTTGTGCTGATGAGCGCCATGCCCGGCCTGATCGAACGGAACCTCGCCTCGTTTGGCCGATCGATCGCCGCCATCCAGACCGAGATCGGCAATTACTTTGCACCCGCACAGGGTGGAATTTTCACCAGCAAACGGGTTGAAACCACCATAAGGCGGCTTGCAGAGGCTGGCGCAGTCGGTATTGGCCAGAGTTCATGGGGACCGACGGGCTTCGCCTTCGCCGCGTCACAGGCGGAAGCCGAGCGGATCGTCAATACCATCCACAGCAACCCGCATGGCACGGCCATTCAAATCGTCGCAGGAAGAAATGCCGGGGCTGATATCACGCATACCGCTCTGAATCTTGCCAGAGCTTGTACCATGGGCGCCGTCATCAAGAAGGAGCGGATACCGTGAGCCGCAAAACGATCCTGCATATGCTAACCCCGCTTCGGCAAATGAGCCCTTTCGACGTCAACATGGCGCTCGACGCAGGTTATGACGCCGTTGTTCCCTACACCGACGTCACTCTTTCGGATGTCGGAAATCTTGTTCAAGACGCCATATTCTCGCGGCCACCGGATGCGGGTGTGGCCACGGGCATTTTCCTTGCTGGCAAGGACGCGCCCGCAGCGCTCGACATGCTGGATGCAGCAAGGAATGCCATGGTTCCGCCCTTCGAAATCTCGGTGTTTGCCGACCCGGCGGGATCATTCACAACCGCCGCCGCCATGGTGGCCAAAGTCGAAAAGGCCCTCGCCAAAATTCACGGCCGCAAACTGGAAGGAACCAGCGTGGCAGTCTTCGGCGCGACAGGCGTGGTCGGCTATTGCACCGCGGTGATTACAGCCCAGCAGGGGGCAAACGTGACGGTCATCGGCCATGACGGCATTGAGCGGGTGAAGGCGATCGCCGCGTCGATCAAGCAAAGGTTCAATCTGACTGTTGAGCCAGCCGACGGGTCAACCGAAGCGAAAAAGATGGAGGTCCTGCGAACCGCTGAGGTCGTGCTGGCCGCCGCAAAAGCGGGTGTGCAGGTCATATCGGCCGCACAACTCGGCAAGGCCGGCAAGCTTCTGATCGCTGCCGACGTCAACGCCGTTCCGCCAGCTGGTATCGAAGGACTGAAGGTCAACGCCAATGCCGATCCGCTCGATGCGACAGAAGCTGTCGGCATTGGCCCGCTTTCTATCGGTAATGTCAAATACAAGACTCAAGCCGGTTTGTTCGAACAGATGATCAAGGCGAAGAAGCCGGTTATCTTTGATTTTCGGGACGCATTTGCCCTTGCTCGCGAACTCGCCAAATAATGCGGTTCTGATAGCCGCTGTCTCTGGACGCTCGCTTGCCGCGGCAGCGCGGCGGGCTGGCTTGCGGCCGTTGGTTGCCGACCTCTTCAACGATGCTGACACGCTGGCATTGGCGGAACGCGCCGTGAAACTCTCGGGAAGCCTGCAGAACGGTATCGACCGAAAACATCTCGTTGAAACGCTGCAAAAACTGGCCGGGGATGATGACCCGGTGGCCGTGATCTACGGCTCTGGTTTCGAGCGCGATCCGCAGATGATAGAGGCGATTTCACAACACTTTGCCGTTGCAGGAAACGGCGCCAGGACGGTTCGTCTCGTCAAGGACCCCATCTCTCTGTCGCAGCTGTGCACCGAGTTTGCCATACCGCATCCCGATATATGTTTCGACACTCCCGACAATCCTCGGGATTGGCTGAGTAAGTTGACCGGTGGTGCAGGCGGTTCACATGTCAGGCCTGCGCATCGCGGAACATCGGGACAAGAATACTATTTTCAGCGGTTCGTTCGAGGCAGGAATCTCTCTGCCCTGTTTCTGGCCAATGGGGACAAGGCGCACGTGATTGGCCTGAGCCGGCAATGGTTTTCTCCGTCGGAAAACAGCCCCTTTCGCTATGGAGGCGCGGTCCGGCTACTCCGCTACAACCCGCGCAGAACACAGCAGATAGGCGATTGGCTGACGGCTTTGACCCGACGGACCGGTTTGACCGGTTTATGCAGCGCCGATTTCATCACTGGCGCAGAGGGTCTGCATCTCATCGAAATCAATCCACGACCAGGTGCCACGCTTGATATTTTCGATACGGAAGAAACGCCTCTTTTGCGCCAGCATTTACATGCGGTCACCGGATCGGATTTCTCGATACCCAGCTACAAAATCTCGGCGGCCTCGGCAATCGCCTATACCGCAAAAGCCATCAGCGCATTTCCGGATGTTGTTTGGCCGACGCTCACCGCAGACCACCAAACAGCAGGCACCTCCCTTCAAGCCGGTGATCCTGTTTGTACCGTTTTCGCCACGGCTCCCTCTGCCTCCGCAGCGATGAAAGCCGTGAAGGGCCGCGTCAAACAACTCGCGGTTAATTGGAGGGAGGAGTTTTCATGAGAGACGGTCACGCCTATCTCAACAGAAGCGCTCAACATCTGGCAGATAAGATGATCGAGCAAGCGGAACGGCTTGGCATCAATCACAGTCGTGGCAACCTTGGCGAGCATGTGATTGACGCAGGGGCAAGTTGTACGGGCGGCGTCGAAGCCGGACTGCGGATTGTCGAAATCTGCATGGGCGGTCTTGGCGTGGTTTCGGCAACACTCGATACAGGCAAATGGCCCTACAGCGTGAATGTCAGATCTTCACAACCGGTTTTGGCCTGCCTTGCCAGCCAGTATGCCGGCTGGAACCTCTCGCACGAGAAATACTTCGCCATGGGATCGGGGCCAGCCAGGACACTGGCGCGGGTCGAGCCACTCTTTGATGAAATTGCCTATCGTGAACCTGAGGCGAAATCGTCGGTCATCGTGCTTGAAACCACGACGCCGCCGCCTGTAGCCATCGTTGAGAAAGTGTCCAAGGCGACAGGATTTGCACCCGAGAACCTGACATTCATCTATGCACCGACGCAAAGTCTGACGGGTGCCGTGCAGATTGTCGGGCGTGTCCTTGAAGTCGCAATGCACAAGGCGCACGATCTGAAATTTCCGCTGGGTGACATCGTTGACGGCGCGGGCCGCGCGCCCATCCCTGCTCCGCATCCGGACTTTCTGAAGGCGATGGGCAGAACCAACGACGCGATCATCTATGGCGGCACCGTCCAGCTTTTCGTGCGCGGCACCTCAGAAGCCGCACGCACACTCGCTGAACAGCTTCCCAGCCATACATCACGCGACCACGGCCAGCCTTTTGCCGACATATTCAAGAAGTTCAAAGGTGATTTCTACGCGATCGACCCACATCTGTTCAGCCCCGCCGAGGTCATTGTTACCGCGATCGAAACCGGCGATACTTTCCGCAGCGGCGGAATCCATGAAGCAATGCTCAAACAATCCCTGGACTGACGGACACAATGACAGAAACAATACTGATCCTTTCCGACCGGCCCGACGGTCAGGTGAAACAACTGCGCACCGCACTGCGATCGCATGGCTTCAATGTTCAGACATTGCCGCTGGCAGATATCGGTTTTGATACCCGGTACCCCTCCGGCATTGCCGTCCCGCGCATGAACGGCGCCTTACCCGCAGCCGTGATCGTACGGTCGATTTCATCAGGAACATTCGAGGCGATCACGCGCCGTCTCGGGATCCTGCACGCCCTTGCTCATCTTGGCGTTCCTGTTTGGAATTCTGCCAAGGCGATCGAGCGGTGCGTCGACAAGTCCACGACGACATTCTTCCTGGCACAGGCAGGGTTACCGACACCGGAAACTTTTGCGGTTGAAAGTCTGGCCAATGCCAAAATCATTGCAGAGCGGGAACTTACGCATGGACCACTGGTGCTCAAACCGCTTTTCGGTTCGCAAGGCCGGGGGATCCGGCTGATCCGCAGCATTGAGGACCTGCCGCAGCCGGAGGAAATGGATGATGTTTATTATTTACAGCGTTTCGTGGCACGGCCAGGACCACCTTACTGCGATTATCGGGTCTTCACCTGCGCGGGAGAAGTGCTGGGTATGATGGCACGCCGGGCCGAAGGATGGATCACCAACATTGCCAAGGGCGCGAAAGCGGAGCCGGTCATTGGCCCGTTGATGAGCAAGCTGGAAGAACTTGCGCTCGCCGCGTCGGCCGCCATCGGCACGGATTTTGCCGGGATCGACATCATCCCTGCGGCTGATGGCAAACTTCTTGTTCTCGAAGTCAACAGCATGCCGGCCTGGTCCGGGCTTCAATCGGTTGTGCCGGTTCGCATTGCAGACTGCATTGCCGCCGCACTTGTCACCCGGATTGAACCTGACATCGGTGAGAGGCCTGCAGCGTGAGCCTGACACGCGAACACATCCGCCGCGCCTATATCGACGCCTGCTATCAGGAGATCGAGGCACTGAAACCAGGCAACGTGCATGTTTTCGCGGATGGTCATCGCATGAATGCGCAGCAGTTTTTCGACAGCGCGCAGGTCTCATCCGGCCCGCTGAGCGATCCCGCCGATTCTGTCGGCCAGCGTATTCTTGCGGCCGTTACCGCGACGCGACTGAAGGTTCAGACCAACACGAATCTGGGCATTCTTCTCCTGTGCGCTCCGCTTGCGCGGGCAGCTGCTAGTGAGACATCAGACCTGCCACTCAGCCTCGCCGCGACACTCGCCCAACTCGACATGAAGGATGCGCGCGACGTATTCGCGGCGATCACATTGGCGCAGCCAGGCGGCCTCGGATCGGCGCCGGAACATGATGTTGCCAATGAACCGGATGTGCCGCTTCTGGAAGCCATGCGTGCTGCATCCGAGCGGGACATGATTGCCCGGCAATATGCGACGAACTTTTCCGACATCTTCACCGGCGGTTTGTCAGCTCATGGCGCAGCCATCGAGCGCAATGAACCAGCGATGTGGCCGAGCGTATTGGTTTATCTGTATTTTCTCTCGAATTTTCCCGATAGCCATATCATCCGCAAACACGGCACGCCAATTGCCGAAGAAACGCGACTGGCCGCAGAGAAAATCCTTGCGCGGATGATGGAGATGCACGACGGCCGCGAGCGAGAAAAACTGCTCCTTGCTTTCGATGCTCAACTTAAAGCTCAAGATATCAATCCAGGCACCTCGGCTGATCTTACAGTTGCGACCCTTTTTGCATCCAGACTTATCTGGCTCTTGCATAATGGCGAGGTAAATGCTTGAATTTCTCCAGCGGATTTTGTCCGCTGCTATCTGGCCAACCGACCCCGTTCTGAGGGTGCTGTGAACAAGGATAGCTGTCCATCGAGAGTCGTGTCTCGAGGTACGGCGTCTTTGGACAAACCACTTGGAAACAGTTTAGGGAGGAATTTGGCTGTGGCTAAAATCAATAAGGTTATGGTTGGCGAGTCGCTTGTAGGCGATGGGAACGAAGTTGCGCATATCGATCTTCTGATCGGACCGCGCGGCAGTGCAGTTGAAACAGCATTCTGCAATGCATTGACGAACAACAAGGATGGCTTCACATCCCTGCTTGCAGTCATCGCGCCGAATTTGGCGTGCAAGCCAAACACCATTCTGTTCAACAAGGTTACCATCAAAGGAGCCAAGCAGGCGGTCCAGATGTTTGGCCCGGCACAGCATGCGGTGGCTAAAGCGGTCCAGGACAGCGTTGCAGACGGCACGATTCCAGCAGATGAAGCAGACGATCTGTTTATCTGCGTCGGTGTTTTCATCCATTGGGAGGCTGAAGACGACGCCAAGATTCAGGACTTCAATTATCGTGCAACCAAGGAAGCTCTTGAGCGCGCAGTAACGGGCAAGCCGACTGCCGCCGAAGCAACCGCGCAGCGCGATTCCGTGAAACATCCCTTCAGCGCTTAGACAAGAGACAACCTCGCACAGAGTATGCCCTCTGTTGCACCGGATGGCCTGTTGCGCCGGTTGGCAAAAAGTTTGGGCTTCTGACCCGGACAAGGGGAAGAGCAATCAATCCCCTTGTTCACCCCGTCCTGGAATCGTTCCCGTTCATCAGCGATGAGATCGCCTCCGGGGAAAGGGAGCCGTTGTGCAGAGAGGTCGCCACAAGTGCTGCTGAAATGCCAAGCGCTTCCAGTTGTTCAAGATCGGCGGCATGTCGAATGCCCCCAGCCGCAATGACGGCGCGATCACCGGCGCGGCGCTTGATCTCGGTCAATCGTTCGAAATCCGGCCCCGCATTGCTACCAACGCGGCGAAGCGTCATCACGATAACCCGGGAAGGCCAAAGATCCGCATTCTCGAAAAGCGCGGGAGGTCCAACAAACTCATCCCCACGAAAATCCAAGGAGAGAACCAGCCGCGGATTTCCGCTCAAATGCCCAAGCACGGAGGTATCGGCCTGGGACTCCGAACCCAATACCGGCCAGACACCGTCCATCGTCAAGACGCCTTCCAATTGGCGCAGGCTTGCGAAGCCGGCATCCAGCCAGACATCAGCCACGGCAACCAATGGCTTCAGACGCTCCAGCGCACCGGCGGCAAGTCCTTGCTGTATGGCATCCAGTTCAGCGACATAAAATGCAGGAAAGGGGTAGAGCTGGCGTAGGCCTTGCGCGACATCGAGGATATCGGCCGTTGGGCTGAGCGGTGTTTCGATGGGCCGATAGGCCGCGCGATTGCCCATGTGAGCACGGACAACGAGACCATCTTTTATGTCGAGTACCGGAATGATATGCACGAGCAGAATCCAAGGAATGATACAGCCATGAAATCCCGATTTGCCAGCAAAGGAAAGCCCCTGATCACAGGTTGGGATGTGGGCGGTGCCCATCTCAAGATGGCACAATGCCGAAATGGCGAGATTGTCTCGGCAAGAATCTTCAAGACACCGCTTTGGCTTGGTGTCGATCAGGTGCGCGAGGCTCTACGCGAGCTGGGGCCTTTGCAGGCAGACGGCACTTTCAATGTATTCACCATGACTGGAGAACTCTCGGATACATTCACGTCCCGCGATGCGGGAGTTGCCGGCCTCCTCGATTTCATCGGAGAGAAATTCGGCGACGAGAACACGCTTATCTATGCGGGTCGTGGAGGTTTCTGCGACATTGCTACCGCCCGTGGCCTGGGGAGCGATATCGCCTCGGCCAATTGGCACGCAACGGCATCACTGAGTGCAAAGCTGGCCGATACCGGTCTTTTTGTCGATATGGGGTCAACAACGACGGATATTCTTGCCTTCATGAACGGCAACCTCATCCATCGCGGCTATTCCGATGCGGAGCGACTGTTGACGGGTGAACTGGTCTATACGGGATTTGCCCGCTCGGCGCTGATCGGCATCGCGGCGCTCGTCCCGGTAGGGGGGCATATGACGCCGCTCATGAACGAATATTTCGCCAACACCGCCGATCTCGGCCGCATTCTCGGCACGCTGGATGAAGCAGATGATAAATATCCATCCGCCGACCGCCAGCCGAAAACGCTCGCCGGATCGATCCAGAGACTGGCGCGCATGGTCGGGCGCGATAGCAGTGACCTTAAAGAGGCGGAATGGATCGATATTGCCCGGTGGTTCAGCGAGCACCAGTTGCGAATGATCCATGATGGCGCATTTCGCATCGCAAGCGATCTTGCGCCGGCTGCCGATGCGCCGATTGTCGGTGCCGGTATTGGCAGACCGCAGATCAGGCAGCTCGCCAAGCGCATGGACCGGCCCTATGTCGATTTCGGAACGTTGATACCGGCAGCGCCAGGTGCACGCGACGATGCCAGCAAAGCTGCGCCGGCGGCAGCGGTCGCGCTGCTCGCTTCAATGTACTTGCAGGGATAACCTAGGCTGTGCCGGAAGGATGGGCCGCGCTCTTGCCTTTGGAATCGGCCGTCTCCTGATGCTCTTTTACCCGCTGCAGCAGCCATGACCAGGCCAGCAGTTCATCCGGTCCAGCAGTCTTGTCAATTGCAATCGTAAGATAGGCGATTTCCGCCTCGATCTTGTCCTGCGGCAGCATGTGCAGCCGGCTGACCAGAATAGCCAGTTCGAGCACTGCAGCCTTGGCACGGTTGAGCCCGGTAAAAGGGGCGTGCGTCGCCTCGGAAACCACTTTGCAGAAATGACGCGGCCGCAGCCCGTCATCATCGACAGACACCACCTCGAGCACGGAATGGCTGAGCGCGGATTGGAGACGCGGGACCGGACAATCCGCGACGGCAACAGTCGGCCAGTCCTTGCGTCCCGTCAGGCAACCGGCAAACACCAGCATATCGTCGGTATAGTTGGCAATGGCGAAGGGGACGGCCGCCAGGTTCTCCAGTGTCTTTGAAGGACGAAACGGAGCGATGATCCAACCATGATCCTGCTCGATGATACCAAGCGGTGCAATGTGAACAATACCGGCGGCATCGACCGTGGTGACGATGGTTTCCCTGATATAGGTCAAGTCGCCCTATCCTTCTTTGATCGCAACGTGTGGCCCGCTTCCTTTAACCTGAGGCGGTCCGCCTGCTCTTCCGGCGCACCCGCTCCCCAGGAGAGTGGTTCGTCCTGCGCGTAACGCTTGCCCAGTTTCCAGGCTATTTCAGCCTTGGTCAGTTCCGCACCCAGATAAAATGCGTGAGCGCCATCCGATTCAACGTCGAGGCGCGGAAAAAGTTCAAATGCACCCTGCGCAGTCGCGTGACCACTGGCGTTGAAAACATGGATGCCATCCGGCGCGGTCATAATGCGGAAATTGGCATCCCGCACATCACCGGCCAGCGCGGCGATATCCTCAACGCTGTTCGGATAGGGTTTGCGATCATGAACCTGCAACAGGCCCGCGTCATAGCCACGCGGCAGGGCATGATCCTGTTTGGCTGCAAACATCATGCGGCGGGCGTGGTCATGCTCCTCGACCGTGCGAACGGTGTGGGGGCTGACATTGACGACCAGAACATTGTCTATCGACAGTTCCGAGCAGATACCCGAGAGCAGCGCCGTTACACCGGAGGAATCCGCATCGGTGAGCTCGGTCAGATTGCCCGTACCCATCATCATCGGGATATCCGGCCAGCGGCGGCGTGCCTCCATGAATCGGCCAAGCGACGCGGTAAAACCGAAATGGATGGGATCGAGAACCGGATCGGCGATGAAAGAAATTTCGGCTGTCTGTGCCTTGTGAATCGCACGGCCAAGCGAATCGAGATCGCCGGCAATCGCAGGAATGAGGATTGGGGTAACGTTGTATCTTACCGCCAGATCAACGGTCTCCTCAGTCAGACTTAGTAGATAATCCGCACCAGCCGCGGCACCGGTTTCAAGTTCCCCGGGGTTGGCGGAATCCACGCTGACGGAGAGGCCTTGCGCCTTTAAACGGCGAATGGCGTCGGCAAGATGCGGAAACGGCGTTTCAGGCAGGCAGCCGAGATCGATGACATCGGCACCTGCAGCGGCAAGTTTCAAAGCGCGCTGCGTCAATGCCTCCAGCGACAATGCCGACGCATCGACGATTTCTGCAAAGATACGCATATTGTGCCTGGATAGATCAACGGGGTTGCCCACCCGGCCGAGAAAGACAGGCAGATCGGCAACTTCATCGGGGCCCCGGACGAAAGGAACGCCAAAGCGCTGGCCCAGACGATCAAGATCGCCGCGATATCGCCCGGGCAGAATGACACGGTCGGCGGTCACCGGCAATTTCAACCGACGCGCGATAATCTCCTCACTCATAAGCGCCGCAACCTTCACGCCGATGTCGACGATTTCATAGGTGAACGCCACGTCATTGAGGCCGGCAAGGATGCGCTCCAGCCGTGAACGGGCCAAATGCCCGGTCAGGAACAGGAGATGCTCCGCCATATCAAGCGACCTCTTTGGCACGGCGCCCGATGGCTGCCTTCAACTCTGCCAGAGACTCGACGACCTCGGTCCGCTCGTAGGTCTTGAGACGTGCCGTGTTTTCAAGATCGATCGGCCTCGGATAGACTTTGACCATGCCGCCAGGTGCCATCGTCTCAAGCTCAGGTGCCGTATCACAGGCAAAGACAATGGACGGCACCCGGCATTTGCCCGCTTGCGCATAAACATTGGTCGGAAGGGAATCCGAAATGCCGGCGACACATTTGGCGACGGTATTCGACGTCGCCGGGGCAACAACCGCAGTATGATAAACCCCGTTGTAGAAGCCGCCAACCGGCACGGAACTTGCGGTCTTGTCATGCAAAACCCGTGTCGTCTCGGGAAAATCGAGCTTCACCTTATACATGCGCAGGACTTCATTGGCGGCCTTGGAGACGAACACGTCACAATGTTCGAGTGTTCTTATGAGCTCGAAACTCTCCACGAAGAAATGGCCGGAGCCGGTCAGCGCCCAAGCCCATCGCGGCGTATGCAGTCGTGTCATTGCTCACCCGTTGCTTCGAAATAACTGCTGCGCATCATCACGCGTCCGGGAAAGCCTGCCAAGGGTAAATCCAATGCATCCAACATCGCCGGCCCGGCAATATGAAGGGTCATGCCGTCTCCAAGCATATCCCGAAGCATACTGTCGACGATGCCCGCAGCGGCAACATCTTCTACCGATGAATAGTAGTGGTGTTCATCGGTCTGCTTGATGAGCAGCACTGCGTCAGCTTGCAATTGTCCGGCGAGCCACGCGCTCAAACTATCCGAAGTGATATCCCACGACATGGGAATGTCCGGTGCTCCGGCTGTCATCACAGATGGCAACCAGACGGGTATGAGCCCCGCTTCAAGTGCGTCAGCGATCTCCACGATGGACCGCGCCGTTTGGAAACGTTCATGACGTTCAGCAACAGCAATGCCAAACTGATCCATCGCCAGGATTGCCATCGCATGCGCTGCTTCGTCCGAATAGCCAAGACGCTTTTGCGAGACCCGCACCTGATCGGCAAAAGGGCCGCCTCCGGGAACAATCACCAGCGGAAACGTTGCGCTTGCCAGCACCTCGATCCAGCGCCGCATTTCCACATGGCCCGCCGTGCTTCCTCCAAGCTTCACGACAAGCAGCCTCATGAGGACTTCCGTCCCCCATGCACCTGCGCAAACCGCAGCTTGGCTGAATTTTTCACATCGCGCGTACGCTCGATCTCGACACCGACGCCGCCGGGCCCAATTTCGAGTTTTTCCGCGCGGACAAAGACCCGCGTCACCCGTGGATTTCTAAGCACCAGTGCGGCCACCTGTTCCGCCAATGTCTCGGCAAGCTCGACGTGGCCCTCGGCAACGATGGCACGAATTCCGTCCATGATGAGATCGTAGGAAACCACGTGCCGCATATCCTCGGGATTGCGCGTGACCCGCAAAACCTCGGCCGTCACGTCGAACCGTACCTTCTGTGATTTCCCATGCTCGAAACGATAGGCACCGATATGCACAGGCAAAACAAAATCACGAACGAAAATCTTGTCCGTGCCTAGTCCCGCCTCTTCCGGTTCAGGAAAATACCCCCGCGCAGCAAGCAGTTTGTAATCGACGCTGGCAGGCAGTCCCTGCTCGAGCACTTCGGGAATCAGACCACGTATCTTCACCGTTGCCAGCGCATCAATGGATGCCTTGCGGTCAAGGTCAGCGCAGAGCGCCCCACGAAACCCCATAAAATCCGGATCGTGGGTTAACAGCCGCGAGATATCCGGTGCTTCGAGCGATCCCGCGACGCCGACCATCAATCCGTTCGACTGGCCATTCCTGATGAATTTGCCGATCTGGTCTGGAGACAGATGATTGAGCAAGCGGCCCTTGGATTTGTCGGCGGTGTCGATCATCACGCCATGAAATCCGCCAACTGCCAAGATTTCAAACAAGTTTTGACTGTAATCGCTCCAATTGTCGGCAAAGACGACGGCAATCAATTTATTGTGTAAGGTGAGAGGCTGCAGCGCCGTTACGCAAGCCTCAAACTGCCCGGACGGAAACAAACCTATCTTGATATAGTCCAGACCTGCTGCTGCGAACTCTTTCACCGTCCGCCAGATCGTTTCCGGATGCATGGGAAGATCGCCGCACGCTGCACTGATGGGCCGCCTGCCTGATATAAAGTCCTTCACTTCCAAGACCTTGCTCAGGTCAACCGCGCCAAGTGCGCCGTTGGCCGGATCTTTCATATCGATGATATCCGCACCGCTTTGAAAGACAATTTCAGCTTCCTGACGGTTCTGCACACTGGCCAACATCTTCGTCATTGGCTTGCCCCCGCATGAAACCGAGAAACTTTGCCTCGCATGCAAGAAAAGCTGACTCGAAGGGTTGAGATTGTGGTGGGGTTGTTTAAAAACACTATGGGCACCTCTGTTCTTAACCCACCGCCATTACTTGAATGGCGGCAGTATGAATGGTTTGGTCATGAAGAGTACGGTGCCAATTACTCTCACGTTTTTATTCGGCTTTTTTTTGCTGTTCGTCAACGTGTCTGAGTTATCGGCGCAGCAGCCAGCAGCAAATCAATCAGCAAAGCCGGGTGTGGACGCGCGCATTGGCTATCTTCGCGCCTACGAACCGCAATTGGCCCTCTCGGTTCTGGATATACCGCCGCGCGACGAAGGTGTTGCCGGTGCGAATGTCGCGATTAGCGACAACAACACGACAGGCAAATTTCTCGGCCAGCAATTCACGCTCGATGTCACGGAAACAAAATTCAACGCCGATGTGGTTCCGGCTTTCAAGGAGATGGTTGCGCGCGGCGATCGCTTCATCCTTGCGGATGTTTCCGCCAAGCAATTGTTGTCCATAGCGGATATCGCAAAGGACGCCGGCGTGCTGCTTTTCAACATTGGCGCGACCGATGACATTTTACGCGAGGAGGAGTGCCGCCCAAATGTCTTCCACACTGCACCGACACGCAGCATGCTTGCAGACGGGCTGGCGCAATATCTTGTCTGGAAGCAATGGCGCAAATGGGTGCTGCTTTATGGCTCGCACGAGAATGACAAGCTCTATGCTGACGCCGTCCGGCGTGCCGCGAGCCGCTTCGGTGCAACAATCGTTGAGGAACGCCTGTACGAAGACCGGGGTACGGCACGAAGAACCGACAGTGGCGTCGTCCTTGTCCAGCAACAGATGCCGGTTTTCACACAAAACCTGCCCGAGCATGACGTCGTCATTGTTGCCGATGAAAGCGAAGTCTTCGGCAGCTATGTTCCTTACAGGACATGGACGCCGCGGCCGGTGGCGGGAACCGCAGGTCTCGTGGCCTCGAGCTGGCATCCGGCCAGCGAACAATGGGGCGGCGTTCAGATCCAGAGCCGTTTCGCCAAGATGACCGGACGGCGCATGTTGTCGAAAGACATGCAGGCATGGACGGCTGCGCGCATTCTGGGGGAAGCGATAACACGGACGAAAAGCGCCGAGACCAAACAGGTCGAGGATTACATCAAATCCGATGAATTCTCCATTGCGGCTTTCAAAGGCCAGAAGCTCACATTCCGCAATTGGAACTGGCAATTGCGGCAGCCGATCCTGATCGGTGACGGACACGGCGTCGTTTCGACGTCACCGCAAGCAGGCTTCCTGCACCAGTTCTCGGAGCTGGATACGCTGGGTGTCGACAGGCCGGAAACCAAGTGCAGGCTCAAATAAACGATAAACCTATGGGAGGACTGGATGCGACATCACATGTGCCTACTTGCTGCGGCCGCAGCGCTGCCGTTTCTTGCGCAACCTGGCTGGGCGAATATGGTTTATGTTTCCAACGAGAAGGGCAATTCGATTACCGTCGTCGATTCCACATCAATGGAAGTGGTGAAGACCATCGACGTCGGGCAGCGCCCGCGCGGCATCACGATCTCGCCGGACGGGAAAATAGTCTATGTCTGTGCCAGTGACGACGACACCGTGCAAATGATTGATACGAGCACAGGCAAGATTGTAGGCACTTTGCCTTCCGGTCCGGATCCCGAACTCTTCATCCTGTCCCCCGATGGCAAGACGCTTTATGTGGCCAATGAGAACGATAATCTCGTCACGGTCATCAATGTAGAAACACGGGCGGTTGTTGCGGAAATTCCCGTTGGCGTGGAACCGGAAGGCATGGGTGTGAGCCCCGACGGCAAGACCATCGTCAATACGTCGGAAACAACCAACATGGCGCATTTCATCGATACTTCCACGCACCAGATCACCGATAACGTGCTTGTCGATTCACGCCCGCGTTACGCGCAATTCAAGCCAGACGGTTCGGAAGTGTGGGTATCGGCAGAGATTGGCGGCACGGTCTCTGTCATTGATAACAAGACACGTGCGGTAAAGCACAAGATTACCTTCGACATTCAAGGATTGCGCTCAGAACAAATCCAGCCGGTCGGTATACGTATCAGCGCAGACGGCAAGAAAGCCTACGTGGCGCTTGGCCCCGCCAACCGGGTTGCCGTTATCAATGCCGAGACTTACGAGGTGGAAAAATATGTCCTGGTGGGTCAGCGGGTCTGGCAGCTTGCTTTCATGCCGGACGGCAAAACCATCATCAGCACCAACGGCCTGTCCAACGATATCACATTCATCGACACCGCAACGGATGAGCCGATCAAATCGGTCACCGTAGGCCAATTGCCGTGGGGTGTTGCGGTTGCGCCGAACTAGACAAAATCATCGACCAAAGGGAGGAACCATATGTCGACTTTCAGAAGATTTGCACTGGCCGGATTTCTTGGGATAGCGCTTGCCCCGTCCTTTGCCTTGGCTCAGGCAGATGACGACGACGACAAAGCAGCACCCGAACCAAAGGCTGCAACCGAAGCCAAGACACCTGCGGTCACCCGCTCCAGCAAGAACCTGCCGGAACTCATCCTTGGCTCCAAAGACAGCGAGTTCACGGTGAACCAAAAGGATTTTGAGCTGGTTGCCGGACAGGGCTATCGCTGGAAGATTACGTCGGCCGCAGGCCTCGAGTATAAATTCGTCACCGACCTCTTCCGCAATGTCTGGATGAATCAAATCGTCATCAATAACCTCGAAGTGCATATGAACGGCGCTCCCGCCTGGCTTGAATTCGACTCCCCGGGTACAATGAGTGTTCAATTCACGACAGTGCGTCCAGGCAAATACACCTGGTCGGTGCCTGATCTTGCTGACAAAGGAATGAAGGGGACAATTACCATCAAATAAGCGCTAACATCGGCAAGCGCGGCAACTGCAGTGGGTAACCAAGGGGTGGAGCTTGATGGGTCCGGACGTTGAGTTGAAGACTATTCATGACAAGCCGGCTACGGATGCGAGCGTACCGGCGCTGGAACTTGCCTCGGTAAGTTATTCCTATGGCAGGCGACAGGCGCTGGACAATATCTCATTCTCAATTGCGCCCGGTCGTTTTGCCGTGCTCCTCGGTTTGAACGGCGCGGGCAAGACAACGTTGTTTTCCCTGATCAGCCATCTGTTTGCCACCCGCAATGGCCGCATCCACGTCTTCGGCAACGACATCGATCGCAGATCCGGCGAAGCGTTGCGGCGTCTTGGAATCGTCTTTCAGGCCCGCACACTCGATCTCGACCTGACGATCCACCAGAATCTGGCCTATCACGCTTCTCTGCACGGGATCGGGTCACGCGAAACCGATCGGCGCATTCATGAGCTGATGCAGTCGATCGACATGAGCGACCGGTTGCATGAAAAAGCCCGCAATCTTTCCGGCGGCCAGATCAGACGAGTCGAAATCATTCGCGCCTTGTTGCATCAGCCGTCCCTGTTGCTGCTCGATGAGGCAACCGTCGGACTTGATATCAAATCGCGGGCGACGATCCTTGCCGATATTCGCAGGCTGGTAGCGGAAAAGGGTATCAGCGTTTTGTGGGCAACCCATCTGATCGATGAGGTCAGCCACGCCGATCAGATCATTGTTCTCAATCAGGGTAAGCTGGTCGCCAATGGCACAATGCACGATGTCATCAAGGATACTGGCGCGGACACCATGAACGAGGCGTTCTCACGCCTCACCGGTATCATCTCTTTGAACGCCGGAGGTCGTCTATGACCGATATCCCCGGCAACCTTTCCATCAGGAGCATTGGACACAACCGCTTTGGCCCCATGCAATATCTGGTGTGCCTCAAAGGTATTCTCGTGCGGGAAGGACTTCGCTATCTGCATCAGCGCGAGCGCTTCATTTCATCACTTGTCCGGCCCCTGCTCTGGCTGTTCATTTTTGCAGCAGGCTTCCGTCAGGTTCTCGGCGTCTCAATCATCCCGCCTTATCAAACCTACGTACTTTATGAGGTCTATATCACGCCAGGCCTATGCGGGATGATCCTGCTGTTCAGCGGGATGCAGT
The DNA here is from genome assembly GCF_902479695.1 of uncultured Phyllobacterium sp. Classification (NCBI taxonomy): domain Bacteria; kingdom Pseudomonadati; phylum Pseudomonadota; class Alphaproteobacteria; order Hyphomicrobiales; family Phyllobacteriaceae; genus Phyllobacterium; species uncultured Phyllobacterium sp. The sequence continues at coordinate 206,446 of NZ_CABSQF010000001.1, forward strand.
CCTCGCTGTCCATGGTCTACGACAGGGAGATGGGCAATATGCGCACCCTGCTGGTCAGCCCGTTTCCCCGCTGGTTTCTGCTTATGTCCAAGCTGCTCGCCGGTGTCGCCGTCTCGATTGTGCAAGTCTATGCGTTCCTGTTCATTGCCTGGTTCTGGGGCGTCAAGGCGCCGGCGTCCGGCTACATCTTGACGCTGCCGGCACTCTTCATCGCAGGTATGATGCTGGGTGCGCTCGGCATGCTGCTCTCATCCATGATCAAACAGTTGGAAAACTTTGCGGGGATCATGAACTTCGTGATCTTTCCAATGTATTTCGCCTCCTCCGCACTTTATCCACTCTGGCGCGTGCAGGAGGCCAGTCCACTGCTTTACAAGATATGCCTGCTCAATCCCTTTACCTATGCCGTCGAGCTGGTGCGGTTCGCCTTCTATGGGAAGATCGAATGGATATCTCTTGCCGTCGTCTGCGGATTCACTCTCGTGTTCATTGCCGGCGCCATCATCGCCTATGATCCCTCGAGGGGCCTCGTCATCAAGAAACAAGAGGGAGGAAACAATTGAGACAGTGTCGCATTATCGCAACCAGTCTTCTCATCTGCACCGCTTCGGCCGGAGGGTCTTTTGGCGCGGCGCAGAATGATCCGACCTGGCCCTGCGTGCAGCGCAAGGTGCCCGAATTGTCTGTTGGTCAGGTTTGGAATGGTCCGGATATTCCCGACTCCGCAAAGGGCTGGGACAACGATGCTGCAATCCATGCTCTGGTCGATGATTTGGCGGCGCGCCGCAATCCGCTCGATACAGCCCGGACCAGAATCGTCGAATTTGCCAACGGCCTGCCGAGGGACCAGGTGAATGACAAGATGTTGCTACTGTTCCAGGGTCTGTTCGACACACTGAACCGCGAGCGAATACAGGTCATCTCCGGCATTTCACGCTATGCCGGCAAACAGCGCGAAATAGCGGATGATCTGCGCAAGGAAGCGGCCAGGGTCGATGCCATGCGCGGCAAACCTGATACAGACCCGGATGATCTGGACCGGGCCAATGAGCGATTGACCTGGGAAACACGGATATTCCAAGAACGCGTGCAGTCCTTAACCTATGTTTGTGAGGTGCCGACAATCATCGAACAGAGGCTTTACAGCCTGTCCAAGACCATCGGCCAATCCATGCTCAAGCAATAGCCTTCAGGCAATGGGCCCAGCCGTCTTGCCAATACGGCGATAGATGAAGCCATCCGGTGTCACGTCCGGGGATTTTGCTGTCACAGCTTCATCGATCAGCGCGGCCATCCGCGCGTGCAACGGTGATTTGATGCAGGCCGGGTCAGTCGCGGCGGCATCCCCCGCGATCGCCATGGCCTGACAGCGGCAGCCGCCCCAATCTATTTCCTGCCGTTCGCAGCTGCGGCACGGCTCCTGCATCCAGTCTGTCCCGCGAAACGCATTGAACGCCGGGGATTCATGCCAGATGCGACTGAGGCTCCACGCGCCGAAGCGTTCGAAATGCAGTGATTTGATCGATGCGGCCGCGTGGCACGGCAATACGGTTCCATCCGGTGCAACCATGAAGGCATCCCGCGCCCATCCCCCCATGCATGGCTTGGGATACACGGCGAAATAATCGGGTGTGACGAAGTCAATCGTCATGATACCGCGAAGCCGTTCCTGTGCTTCCTCGACGATCTGCACCTGCCGCTCGACAGCTTCCCGCTCGGGCATCAGTACCTTACGATTGACGAGTGCCCAGCCCGCATATTGCACATTGGCAATCTCCAGACGTTCCGCGCCAAGCTCAAGCGCCAGATCAATGAAATCCGGCACCTCTTCCATATTATGGCGGTGTATTGGGGCATTGATGGTCAGTGGAAGACCGGCCGCACGAACGCGACGGGCCGTTTCGAGCTTCTTTTCGTGCGCGCCGCGAGCGTTGCCTATCTTCTCGGTCGTTGCAGCAAAGGCGCCTTGAAAACTCAGCTGGATATGATCGAGCCCGGCATCAGCGAGGGCTTCGATACGCCCCTCGGCAATCCCGACCCCGGCCGTGATCAGATTGGTGTAAACACCGCGTTTGGCCAGACCGGCGACGAGTTCGGCAAGATCAGTGCGCAGTGTCGGTTCGCCGCCGGATAGATGCACCTGGAGAACCCCGAGATCCGCTGCCTGTTCGAACAGGGCAAGCCAGCCGGCCGTATCCATCTCGCGGTTTGCTTTGAGCAATTCAACCGGGTTGGAGCAGTAGGCACACTGCAAGGGACAGCGGTGGGTCAGCTCCGCCAGCATGCCAATCGGCGGCAGCACAGGGCCCATCATAACGACACCAGGAACTTGTCGGACCATTCCTGCAGGAAGGCGCTGATATCAGGCGCGATTTCTTCCTGCTCCGCGGTGTACTGATCGGCAAGAAGCGCAATCATCTGTGCCACATTATGGCGGCCATCGCACAGCTGCAAAATGTCGAGGCTGACTTCATTCGGCCAAAATATTTTCTCCGGCGACAACAGCGCCCAAGCTTCGCGCACACCATCATATTGCAGCCGCACATGACGCCTCAAAGCAGGCCGTGACTGCATCGACACGATAACTCGGGAGCGGACTGCTGCAGTCATGCTGCCTCCGGAACAAAGGCACCGGGCGGTATATTGCCCTTCTCGCCATAAGCATGCGCCAACGCGTCCAGCATCGCCCAGAGGACATCACATTTGAAGACAAGCGCATTGATCACCGACTGCTGCTTCTCGGCATTGTCGGCATGTTTCATTACATAGGCGAGTGCAAAATCGGAATCGCGCGAGGCAAGCGCCGGACGCTTGTCGAAATAGGCGAGAATGTCCGCGGTGATATAGTCATATTTCGCCAGCATCGCCGGAACGCGCTCGCCGATGATGATGGGCGAGAACAGTTCCGTCAGCGACGACGCGACGGATTCGAGCATTGTCCGGTTCGTGCAGTAGGACAGATAGGCACCGACGGCAAAGCGTGTGCCCGGCAACACGAATTTCTCGCTTTTGACCATATCGGCATCAAGTCCGAGACCCGTTGCGAGCTTCAACCAGCGGGCAATACCGCCGCTCCAGCCGTCACCGCCATCATGGTCTTCAATCCGTTTGCGCCATTCGGCACGGAACGCGGGATCGTCCGACCGCATGATGATGGCGGCATCCTTGCGCGGAATGACCGATTGGTAGGAATAACGGTTGAGAGCCCAGGCCTGCATCTGACCCTTGCTCAGAGCGCCGCTGGTCATTTGGTGATGGAACGGATGCCGGTTGTGATAGCGCGCTGCACCCACGTCACGCAGAACGTTTTCAAGCTGGGCCGGAGATAGTCCACCACGTGCCGCATCGCCAAATTCGCTCAAAGTCTGACCTCCATGCCATCGAATGCTATTTTCCAGCCTGCATCGACGGTGGCGGCGTGCGCGGCCGATGCGGTGTCAAGGACGGGATTGGTGTTGTTGATGTGAACGAAAATGCGGTTGCTGATGCCAAGTTCTGCCAGCGCAGCCAATGACCCGTTTTCACCTGAAATGGAAACATGCCCCATCCGTGCGCCGGTCTTTGAACCGACGCCCGCCGCAACCATTTCGTCGTCGGTGTACAGAGTGCCATCAAAGAGCAGGCAATCGGCCCGGTGCAGTCTCGACTTGAGTGCCGCATCGATGCGCGCACAACCCGGGACATAGAATGCTGCCTGTTCGCCATCGCTCGAGGAAATGTGAAGGCCGATTGTATCGCCCTCCTGCGTACCGAAACCTTCACCTGCCTTGCTGTTATCCTCAAGAAACAGCGCCACCTTGCCGGGGACGGGAAAAGCTTCAACGGTAATTCCCGTCGGAGTTTTCGCGACATCAAGAATATCGGTTTTTCCGCCGATCTTCAGCTCACGCCGGTCAACAAGCGCTCGATCAAGCACGTTGAAGATGGAATTGGCCTCAAGCACATCGAGCACACGGCGCGTCGCATAAATCACGAACGGCTCGCGCTCACGCAAGCTGAGCAGTCCGGCAATGTGATCGACATCGGCATTGGTCAGGACCACCGCGCGTATCGGCGTCGAACGCAAGCGTCCGTTCTCCTGTGGCTGAAGTTCCGGTGTTGCCGCGATCTGCTGGCGAATATCAGGCGACGCATTGAAGAGAACCCAGTCCGTTCCATTCGAGCTGACGGCAAGACTGGATTGCGTGCGGGAAAGCACGCTTTCATCGCCGTTCCATGCGCGGCGGCTCAATTGATAATTGCAATTCCATTGGGGAAACCCGCCGCCAGCCGCCGAGCCGATTATTTTCAATCGCATTGCGCGCAATACCCCAACAGGCCGGAATCCGCCCCGCGTGATTGGCTCACGCAGGGCGAAGACTGGAGATTACTTCTTCGTCTTCAGTTCAGCAGGCATGTAACGCGTCAGTTCCATACCAGCAGCAACCTGACACATGGTCGGCTTTGTCCAAATTTTCTTCATGCTAGCCTCCTTCTATCCAAAGATCACCGCAGTGATCTTTCTCCGCCACCATACGCCATCATGGCGCAGGATCTAAATTAATAGGGTTCATTTTTTTGTGTGGCTTGCCCCGCCGCGATCCAACCATCCGTGCCGAGCGGATACCAGAAGACCGAACGATATCCCCATTCGACTGCTCTTTTGGCGGCGTTCCACGACATCCAGCAATTCTCCATACAATAGAACAATACCCTTCGATTCTTCTCATGCCCGAGCCGCGTTTCCAGTCCCTTGCGGAAATAGGCTTCCGTCTCCTTGTTCAAAATTCCGTACCCTGTGTTTGCGAGCCAGACGCTCCCGGGGATGTCCTCCCGCACCTTGTCTCGCCATATGGTTCCGGCCGGAAGATTTGCCGGTTTAGGATCATGCGGGAGCACGTCAATAAAAACGGTTTCCTTGTCTTTCCACAGAGCGATGGCCTCATCCGTCGTTACCACTTTCGCTCCCTTCAGCGTCGTAGGAACGGGAGCCCGGTACATCTCTGTCCGGTATCCCTCCGGTTCAGGCGCATTTCCTTCCGCACCAGCCTGATTGACACCCGTGTTCATCAAAAGGACTGCAACGACAAAGCAGATCGGCGGCGCGTCGCCCAACGGGCTATTGCGTGATCGGCTTGTCATTTTCGTCTATCAGCGGCACATGGTATTCGCCCAGAATCCGATTGATCTCAGGCTGGTTCTCCTTGATGACCTTGTTCAATGTCCGCTTCCATTCCTGATCGGACGGACGCACACCCATGGTGATCCGGTAAGCCATATGTCCGGACTTTTCCTTTGCCAGCGAGACAACCGCCAGATCCGGATTGATCTCATGCGCATAATAGCCCGCCATTGGACCCCAAAGGACTGCCACATCTATGGTGCCCTTCATTAGGTCCTTGATCATCACGTCAGCCATGGACGGTGCGAGGCGTGTGTCCACCATCAAGGGATAGGGAACAACGCTGCGCATGTAACCGGCCTTGGCAAGATTGGCAGCCGGCGGCGTTCCCGCAACAACACCGATCTTCTTGCCTTCCAACGTCTTGTCCTCGATCGACACCACATCGTCGAGCCCGGCTCCCTTCCTGTAGACCATGACATAGGTAGAGCGATAATAGGCGTTGGTGTTCTGCACGAGATCATCGCCTTGGGCATATCCCATGATGATATCGCAATGGTTGGACCGCAGTGTATTGCGAACGAATCCGGTCGCCATAGGATACCAGGTGTAGGCCACCGATTTCCGTCCGGTTTTGGCCGCGACCAGTTCCGCCAGCTTGTTTTCAAACCCTTTGCCGCTTTGATCGGAAAACGGCATATTCGACGGGTCTGCGCACACACGCAGTATATCCGGATCGACAAGCTCACCGGCAGCTCCCAGGCCGGCGCTCTGCGCCAAGGCAGCCGACGGCACAGCGAGCATCGCTGCAATCAAGGCTGCGATCCGGTATTGGCGGGATTTCGCGCGTTGTATCATCTCATCCACCCATGCATGAATCTTCCGCCTGTTTGGCGGTCGCTGACTTGTCTTCATGCTTTGCAGGACGCCCTCGCGGAAGGTCCCCGACTGCACGGGCGCGCAGATAGACGTAGAGATCGTCCATGTAGCAATAAACGTTCTTGTTGTCGCCGAAGGCCGGCATCACCTTGTCGTTGCCATTCGACAGATTCTTACGGCCTCCCGCCACCGTCGACAGGAAATCGGCGTAGGACATTGTCTTGAGCGAATCGGCGAGAACCGGCGCAAAGGACGACCCCGCACCGTCTGCTCCATGACAGACATTGCATTCCGAATTGAACCGCCGGTAACCACTGTATGTATGCCAATCAACAGTTCCATCCGGTTGTATCTTGAATGTCGGATTTCCGTCCTTGTCGGCGTATTTGCCATTGTCGTCGGAAACAACCGCAGCTGCGGCCTTGTCATCGGCACGGCTGCTGCCTTGCCCTATCAGGAGAGCAAGAGTGGCAGTGACGGCCAGAAGGATTGTTCGAATCGGCATTCGGTAACCTCGCATTCGCGCGTCGGGCAACACCTGTTGGCGCCAGCTCAACGGTTATGATTGATCATCAGGTATCGGTCAGGTGACACGAGGGGCCCGGCCTGATTGAAACCGGGCGCCCTGTTCAAGTGTCTGCTCGCCCCGGTTTATTCGGGGACGGCGAAAACGGTCAGCTGACCGCCCAAAGCCGTATAGTCGGAGAGACCGGCATAACCGCCGACTGCGCCCAGACCATCCGTACCTTTTGTCAGACCGGCAGCAAGACCAATGCCTGCCCAGCCACCAACACCGGACAGAACGGCAACATATTGTTTGCCCTTGTGTTCGTAGGTGGTGACGTTGCCGATAATGCCGGAAGGAGTCTTGAACTTGTACAGTTCCTTGCCGTTCTTATCGACTGCCTTCAGATAACCTTCAAGCGTACCGTAGAACACCACATCGCCATCGGTTGCCAGCGCACCGGACCAGACCGAGAACTGCTCGGGTTTGGACCAGACGATTTCACCCTTTGCCGCATCCCAGGCAATGAAGTTGCCCATGCCGCCATGGCTGTTCGGAGCGGGATACATGGAAAGCGTTGCGCCGATGTAAGGTTGACCGGCGGTATAGCTGACCTTGTAGGGCTCGTAATCCATGCAGACATGGTTTGTCGGGACATAGAAGAGTTTCGTCTTTGGTGAATAGCTGGCAGGCTGCTGATCCTTGGTACCAAGTGCAGCAGGGCAAATACCCGTCGTGTTGACGTCTTCACCCTGTTTTGCCGTCGAATATTTGTCGACGACGACAGGACGTCCATAGTCCTTGCTGTTCTTGTCCATCACGACTTCTGTTGCCCAGTTCACAGCCGGATCGTATTTCTTGGCTACCAGAAGTTCGCCGGTTGCACGGTCCAGAGTGTAGGCAAAGCCGTTGCGATCAAAATGCACCAGCACATTGCGATCCTTGCCGTCTATTTTGATATCATCTGCAAGGATCATCTCATTGACGCCGTCATAATCCCACTCGTCATGCGGGGTCATCTGGTACAGCCATTTCGCCATACCGGTGTCGGCATCACGGGCCATGATTGTCATGGACCACTTGTTGTCGCCGGGACGCTGGCTGGGATTCCATGTGGATGGGTTACCCGTGCCATAATAGATGAGGTTCAATTTGGGATCATAAGAATACCAACCCCACGTTGTTCCACCACCGATCTTCCACTGATCGCCTTCCCACGTCTTGGTGCTGGAATCTGCGCCAACCGGCTTACCGAGTTGGGTCGTCTTTTCCGGATCGATCAATGTGTCCTTGTCCGGACCAATTGACCACGCCCGCCAAGCCTGCTTGCCATCTTTGATATTATAGGCAGTCAAAGCACCGCGAACGCCGAACTCACCACCGGAAATACCGACGATGACTTTGTCCTTGACGACCATCGGAGCAGATGTACCGGATTCGCCTTTACTGCCATCGGCAGCTTCACCATTCTTCACAGACCATTCGGGCTTGCCGGTTTTTGCATCGAGAGCCACGAGGGTTGTATCGGCCTGGTACAGGAAAATCTTGCCATCGCCATAAGCTACGCCGCGATTAACGGTATCGCAGCACATGATTGGAATAACATTGGGGTCCTGTTTGGGTTCATATTTCCACAGGATCTTGCCGTCATTGTTCAGGTCAAGCGCATAGACTGTATTCGGATAGGGCGCATGGACATACATGACATCCCCTATGATGAGCGGGCCACCTTCGTGACCACGCAGCACGCCTGTCGAAAACGTCCAGGCGACCTGAAGGTTCTTGACGTTGTCCTTGTTGATCTTATTGAGTTTTGAATATCGGGTGTTGGCATAATCGCCGGTCTGGATCGCCCAGTCCTTCGAATTGGAAATCAGGGCCTGCAGATCGTCATTGGCTAAAGCTCCTCCCGCCAATGAAAACGACAGAGTAAAGGTGGCCAACGCTCGCATTAAATTCTTGTGTACACGCATTATGAGTCCTCCCTAAGTTCACATTTATGAACCATCGGGCGGAGCCGTTTATCACAGCGGTCCGCTCCATTAGCTCACGCAAATGGGGAAGTATTTCCGGCAGCGTGTCACGACCTAAGCCAGGCGCGCAGAGGGCACCGTTACTGCCCACCCCGCTTGGCCTACGAAGACTGTCACCACTCCCTTGACGGTAACGTCCTTGAAGCCGGAAACAAGGTGACGATAGGAGAAAGATTTGCATTAGGCAAGCATGTTTATCAATTTATATTTTCTGCGCTGCAATATATATATCTTGCACCGCAACATATATCGCATTTTCCTATTTTATTCTACAATCTATATGATCATCATGATTTGATACTTTAATACTGGACAATTCTTGCCAATCAATATTATTATTTTCTATCCATTTGAAAAATGCAGCACCTCACCAGCGCGAAGGCAACGGCCCGATGTCAGTATCAAAAGCCCTGCAATTATGCCTGTTAGCAACCGCAGCAATTGCATATGCTTCGCCGGCAAAATCAGCCGCGGATTATCCCACGCCAGCCCTCGCCGAGTACGTTTACGGCTGCATGAAGGCTAACGGAGAGAACCGGGATTCGCTGCAACGCTGTTCCTGTTCGATCGATGTCATTGCCTCTGTCATCTCCTACGATCACTATGTTGCCGCTGAAACATACAAATCAATGGGAATGGTTCCCGGCGAAAACGGCGCACTCTTTCGCGAAAGCGCTCCGGCGAAAGCTTCCATCACTGAACTGAAACGCGCGCAGGCCGAAGCGGACATACGCTGCTTCTGAATCCTCAGTTCACTTCATCACAAACTTGATGATTCAAGCGGCCATTCATCCTTGAATTGCTTGCCTTCGGTGTCGGCCGCTTCAACCTTGATGTCCTCTCCCGGCTTTGCATCAAATTCGAAGCGGAAGTTCGGATCTTCCGAAATCGAAATTCCGCCTTCCATCGACATGATCAGCCGATTACCCTGTGACACCGTCAATCCCTGAATGAAGTGCGCGGGGATGTAGTACCGGGTTACCTGGTCCATCTGCAGCCCGGAATTGTTGGGATGGCGGATCATGAGCTGCATTTCCGTCGCACGGGTCATTGGCTCCATACCGGATGCTTTCGACGAAAACACGCGCAGTTTCATTTTGCCCAGATTGGCGAGAGCTTCGTCGGTGTTCTTCATGGCCGGCGCCGAGCACCCTCCCGATGCCTTGACGAAGGTCTCCATCATATGAAGTTTGCCGTCCTCGGTTTCCGCGATGGCTCTCACATAGGAATAGGCATTCACACGCAATCGCGTTGCCAGATGGGTCACTCCGGCGTCGGGACCGAACTTGAACACAGCAGCAACCGGCGATGGATTTTCATCCACGATCAAGGTCACAGTCTTGATGCGGCCAGTCCCGGCATCGGTTTTGAAATGCAGGTCAACCGGCACAATCGCAGCATCTTCGGCGCGCTTCGGCGCATCGATGCTCACAATGCCGTTTGCCGGTTCGATGGGCTTCTGTCCAAAGACATCGCCCTTCATACCGTTCCAGGTCGTGCTTTCGGGAGGCGCCGCATTTTGAGCCCATACGGGAAATGAAATAACCGCACAAACCAACACAAAAAGCGCAGTGGCAACCATCCGGTTACGCGGCTGTACTATTGTAAACATCGTGTTCTGCCTCCACCAAGGATAATTTGGCGGTGCCCGGCTGTTACTACCTATACCACCCATCCGAGCGGTCTGGCAAATGCCAACACCGCCCAATCATTCCCACTCGAGTTCAGCGAAAGCCGCGGTGGCATTGCGCTGATTGTATTCGTCAAAGAGCTTCCAGTTTGCACGTTCGCGTTGCGCCGCTGACTTGACGGCATCCGACATCGGCACGCCATCGGCAATGGCTTTGCGCATATCGCTCGCAAGCACATCGAAGTAACGGCGCTCCGCTTCCAGTGCCTGCGGCCATGGTGATGGTATGGGTCCATGCCCGGGGACAGCAGATTTCGCCTTGATCCCGTTCAGGATGTCCAGTTGCGCGATCCATCCAAGCAGCGATCCATCCATCGTTGGCAGATGGCCGATAAAGCAGAGATCGCCGGTAAAAAAAGTATCGGTTTTGTGGTCAAAAACGGAAAGATCATTGTCGGTATGCGCTGGTTTCCATGCCTTCAAGGTGAGTTTGCGATTGCCAAGATCGAGCTCGTCCTCATCGGTTATGAGCTTGGTTGGCGGAACGATCCTGATGTCCGCCATCAGATCATCGCCCATCGCGTCCCTGTAACTCTGCAGATAATAAGCCCCGCGGCTTTCCAAAGCGCGCGGCAAATTGCGGTGACCGACGATGATTGCGCTGGTAGACTCGAACGCTGCGTTGCCGAAGAGGTGATCCGGATGCATATGGGTGTTGATCAGATAGCGGATCGGCCTGTCGGTTCTGACGCGTATGGCCCCGATCAAAGCCTTGCCTTCAACCACGCTGCCGCCACTGTCGATAACAGCGACCGCCTCGTCACCGATGATGAAACCGACATTGCAGATCTCGCCATCATTCTGATTGTTCATCATTGCAGGGATGCCGGCAAAGGCAAACACCCCGTCGGCAACCTGTTTCACCGGCAATGGATCACCTGGCCGTGATTTCGCCAGCGCCAGACGCACATGCGACATGCCGCAACAGGCAAAGACCAGGCCCGTCTTGAGGACACCGCGCCGGGTCGTGCCGCTCATGGACCGACACCTCTATCCGAAAATTTTGCGTGGAACGAACGCAAGAGATCCGCCCTGACCTGTGCATTGCGGCTGTGTCGCGGCACCCTGATGTCGAAGGTTCCGACGACATGGGCAGGACGATCCGAGAAAACGATGATCCGGTCCGATAGCATGATTGCCTCCTGCACATTGTGGGTCACCATGAGCGCCGTCGTCGGACGTTCGGACCAGACCGACAGAAGCAGGTGACGCAGCTGATCTGCCGTTGCTTCATCCAGTGAAACAAAGGGTTCATCCAGCAGCAGAATGTCTGGTTCGATTGCCAATGCCCGCGCGATTGCCACGCGCCGCGCAAGGCCGAGAGACAACTCACCGGGATAGAACGTCCGCATTGCGGCCAGACCCAAGATACGGAACAGCGCATCGAGATTCGCGCCCCTTGCCCGTTTCGGCAATGCAAGGCGCACGTTTTGCTCCACTGAACACCACGGCAACAATATCGGTTCTTGAAACACTGCCCCGACGCGTGGTTCGGCCAGCCCCGGCAACTGAACGGAGCCGCCATAGCTCCCTTCGAGCCCGAGCAATATGCGCAGTGTTGTCGTCTTGCCGCATCCGGAAGGACCAAGGATGCAGGCAAATTCGTTCTGCTCGACTTCGAAGTGCAGATCGCGCAGGACATCGATCACTTCGCCATTGGATGAACGAAACGATTTTTCCTGGATATCGACCTTAAGCCGGGCGGCGACGCCAACGCGTTGATGTGTGTTCAAGGGGCTGTACCAATACAAGTTCGATGAAAAGCATCACGGCAACGAACGCCAGAGTGTAGGCGAGAATTGCAGCAACATCGAAGAGTTGAAAAAACAGGTTGATCTGGAAGCCGATACCGTTCGACCGGCCCATGAGTTCGACAACAAGCACAATCTTCCAGATCAGCGAAACGCCGGAACGCGACGTTGCAGCGATGTAGGGTTGCAGCTGCGGTAACAGGATATGTCGCAAACGGTCGAGTGCGCCGAACTGGTACACCCGCGCCATCTCCGCATAACGCCCATCGAGCGCCCGGGTCCCTTCGCGCATTGTCACGACCACATTGGGGATTTTGTTCAGGGCAACCGCACCAATCGCTGCGGCCTCGTTCAGGCCAAACCAGATATAAGCCAGGACGATGATGACGAGCGCCGGGATGTTCAGGAAGAGAATGAGCCAGGGATTGAAGAACTGGTCGGCTCGCCGATGGGTGCCCAAGAAAACGCCGATCACGGATCCGATGATCATGGCAAGGAGGAACGAGGCCGCCACGCGCCATAGCGTGATTGCCAAATGATAGGGTAAATCGCCGCTCGCGGTCTCGCTTGTGAACTTTTGCAGGACGAGCAGCGGTGCCGGAAACGATCGGCTTGGCCAAAATGTGGCCCCGATATGCCAGAGGATCAAGAGTGCCGCAAAGGACAGCAAAACCATGACGGATGAGGTCCAGCGCCGTGACCGCGGCAACGGCGCTACCTCACGTGCTCCTCGCCGTTCGGTGGAGACCACAGGCATCTATTGGGCCCTCCAGAACGTGCCGGGAGCCAGCGTGACCGCCGGACCGACCAGCCGCGAGCCACCGAGTTCCGCGAGAAGCGCATAGAGCTTTTCTGCGTCGGCCTGTTCGGCGTCGACGGATCGGGAAGGAATGCCTTCGCGATAACGATCCCGCAAGACATCGAGTTCGCGCCCTTCTGCCTTCACCACCGGCGCGAGTCGCTGCCACTCCGCATCGGAGCTGCCAAGAAGCGCCTTGGCGTCTCGGCTGGCCTTGATGAATCCCGCAATGGCCGCGGGATGGGCGTTTGCCCATTTGTCGTGGAATATATAGCCAAGAGCCGATGCGGTGCCGGTGGCGCCGAGCGCCTTGGCGGCTTCGCTCGTACTGATCACCCTGCGAAAGCCGTTCGCCTCCAGCCGCGCACATAAATTCCAGAAGTTCAGAACGGCATCGAGCTCATTCTGTTCCGCTTTCTCAGCGAGCAACGGCGGTGCGCCAAAGACAATGTCGTTTTGCGCCGCCAGATCGAGCGACTGGCGTTTGGCAAGCCCCTGAATGAGCAGCCAGCTCTTGTCGAGAGGCCCGCCGGCAATGCCGATTTTCTTGCCTTTGAGATCCGTGAGACTTTTGATCGGCGAGCCATCGCGCACCATGAGTGCGCCGACAGAACTGGAATAGGGCACGAAAGCCAGGTCTTCGCCCGAGGCGCGTTGACGCGATACCCAAAGCCAATCGCTGACGATTATATCAACATCCCCGGCCAACATCGCCACATTGGTCGCCTCCTCACCGGCGAAGAACCGGACATCGACATGCACACCATATTTCTCATCAAGCTTGTTGTGCTTGATCGTGTCGAGTTCCCAATTCACCGTGCCGAATTTGAGAACACCGACGCGAATCGTTTCCGATGCCAGACCACTCGCCGTGCCGCTGCACACAATCGACAATGTGAAAAGCAACGCCATGAAAAATCGATATTGATATTTGCCAGTCACAACACCTCCCAGACAGATCGCTGCCGGATTATCCGGTCATAAAGTCAACTCGTTGGTTGGATAGGCGCACTTCCAGCGCGCAACACGCAGTTTCGGATGTTCTCCAGCCCACTTTGCAATTTCGGCCGGAGCAAGGAACATGCAATTGAGGAGGTTACCCTTGTTCTCAAAATGCAGACGTTCCTCCCGGCAACTTGACGGGTTGGATATGAGACAGACTGTCAGGATAAGATCGATAACGTCCATTCAGCACCTTCAATCCGCTACCCCTTCCCCCCAATACCTCGAATACACAAGGTGGATTGACTGGATCAGAAGCCATTCGACGGATTTCTCAAGGTGCCCGATGAGAAATATCGTTGCATCCAAATTACGGTTCCCGCCCGCTGCCGTCAATCATGCGTTCAGCGGAAAACGCAATCGTGATGCTGCGGCGTTATTTCCGCAGCCCGGCGATTGACTTATGCAATGTCGCGGGTAACGTTTTGGAACGCTATGATCAGTCGTTCTTCAACAAAAGATCAGGCTAAAATGGTGGTGCCAATGCATGGAAATTGGTGCCAGTCTTCGTCTAGGGCACCCTTGGCGAAAATGAGGAAATGCCATGCGATACCCTGTACTACTGATTGGTATGTCAGTTGTCGTTCTGTCAGTTGCCGGTGCCCGCGCTCAAGATGCGGGTGATGCAACAGCAGGCGCAACGGTTTTCAAGAAATGTATGGCCTGCCACGTGGCAGACACCGACAAGAACAAGGTCGGGCCGTCTCTGTTCGGACTGTTTGGGAGAACAGCCGGTACACATCCGGGATTCGGCTATTCTCCTGCGATGAAGGCAGCCGGTGCGGGCGGTCTTGTGTGGGACATTGCCAGCTTGCGCGACTATTTGCATGATCCAAAGGCCAAGGTTCCAGGCACCAAGATGGCCTTTCCCGGCCTGAAGGATGAGACGGAAATTACCAACCTCGAGGCCTATCTCAAACAATACTCGAAGTAACAGATTGCCGCCGGTCGGATCGCCGGCGGCATCACTCTGTCAGGGCGAATCGCGCCATTTGATGGAGCAGCCCACCGAGGCAATCTGTTCGCGTGGTCCAGCGCCCGATCGCGCAATCTGGCGCATTGCCTCGAACAAATCCCGGCGCAGGTCCGCGATAGCTTCCTGTTTGCGCGAGCCGTCCAGCCGCCCGCGGTATTGCAATTCACCCCTTGCATTGAACCCGAAGAAATCCGGCGTGCAGACTGCACCATAGGCATGTGCAACCGCTTGGTCTGCATCGTGCAAATAGGGAAAGGGAAACGCATTCTCTCGGGAGAACCGCTGCATGTTTTCATAGGAATCGGCGGGGTAAGCTGCTGCATCGTTGGCATTGATGGCAACAAAGCCAATATCTAGCGCTGCGAGATCATGCGCGTCACGCACGATACGCCCGATGACGGCCTTTACATAGGGACAGTGGTTGCAAATGAACGCGATGACAAGTCCTTGCCGTCCGGCTTGAGCCAGGAGGGAGTGCCGTTGGCCGTCGGTCCCGATCAAGCTTGCATCGACAGCTTGCCAGCCGAAATCACAAAGGGGTGGGACTGCCGCCATCGTTGTTCCCTTCTCTCAGGCAGCCTTCTGGCGCCTGGCGCCATCGGCAGCACGGCGGATGGCAGCAATATTGGCGGCGTAAGCAGCCTTGCTGCCTCCCTTGAAAATCGCCGATCCGGCAACAAGAACATCAGCGCCGGCAGCGGCCACCAGTGGCGCCGTCTCCGGCGTGACACCGCCATCGATTTCTATATGAATCGGACGATCGCCGATCAGTGCTTTCAAACGCCGTGTCTTTTCGACAACCGACGGGATGAATGCCTGTCCACCGAACCCTGGATTGACCGTCATCAACAATACGAGGTCGAGGCGGTCCAGCACATATTCTATTGCCGTTTCCGGCGTAGACGGATTGAGTGACACGCCTGCTTTCCTGCCGAGATTGCGAATGGTCTGCAGCGAGCGGTCCAGATGCGGCCCCGCTTCCGCATGAACGGTGATGAAGTCGCACCCGGCATCGGCAAAGGCCGCGAGATAGGCGTCTGCCGGTGCGATCATGAGATGGCAATCGAACACCGCTGTGGTCCGGCCGCGGATCGATTTTATGACTTGAGGACCGAAGGTGATGTTGGGAACGAAATGCCCATCCATCACATCAAGGTGCACCCAGTCCGCTCCGGCCTCGATGATATCCTCCACCTCTTCACCCAGCCTGGAAAAATCCGCGGACAGAACGGACGGCGCGATGAGCGTCTTGCGGTTCATGACGTTTGCCCCTCCACAGGCGGCATTGAAAAGACACGGCTACTGCCGATATCGGCTGCAGTGATTGTCGACAAGGCGTCAGCATCCAGCGGCCCCTTGGATGTCTCGAACAGGCGGTTGGCCTGCCGCAGACGGGCCCGATCGAGTGCGTTGCGGATGGAACGGGCATTGGCAAAATGCGGCTGTTGCCGGCGGCGCTCAATATAGTCAGCCATGATCGCACGGCCTTCCGCGTCGAAGCTATAATTCTGTTTCGACAACATCGTTTCCGCAATGCGAAGCAATTCGTCGGAGCTGTAATCCGGAAAATCGATATGATGAGCGATACGCGAGCGAAAACCTGGATTGCTCTCGAAGAACTTGTCCATGCGATCCGTATAGCCGGCCAGTATAACCACAAGATCTTCGCGCTGATTTTCCATCACCTGAAGCAGAATCTCAATGGCTTCCTGACCATAATCGCGCTCGTTCTCCTGCCGGTGCAGATAATAGGCTTCGTCGATGAACAGCACGCCGCCCAACGCTTTCTTCAATATCTCCTTGGTCTTCGGCGCGGTATGGCCGATATACTGCCCCACCAGATCATCGCGCGTCACCGAAACGAGATGACCTTTGCGGATATAGCCAAGCCGGTGCAGGAGATCGGCCATACGCAGCGCCACCGTGGTCTTGCCGGTGCCCGGATTACCACTGAAACTCATGTGCAGCGTCGGCGTCTCGTGGGCAAGACCCATCCGCCGACGCGCCCGTTCCACCAGCAGCAGGGCAGCAGTCTCCTTGATCCGCAGTTTTACCGGCTTAAGGCCGATCAAATCGCGGTCGAGTTCGTCGAGCACATCTTTCACGCCGGATTCAACATATTCGGCACGCAGATCAATCGCGGCTGGAATGTCCTCGCTGGCACGCGCGAGCTCCTCGATCCCGATGTCAGCCATAACGTTGCCCTGCCGGCTTGTCCGTTGCGTAGGATCTCGTCGTATAACGGACGACACGGCCTTCGCCTTCCTGACGCGCGAGATGGAAGCCAGGCTCTTCCTGCGGACGATTGACGAGGAAGGACAACTTCACCGACTCCCAGCCATGCGAGTTGTCGAATGCAACGAAGCGAATATAGCCATCGCCATAGACCTTGCGGCATTCCTTCAGTTCCATGATCAATGCGGCGGCATCCGGATTGTCGAACATCGGATGCCCCCACATCTCCCAATAGGTATTGCGCGGGTGCGGATCGTCGGTGAATTCGAGACTGACAGCCCAGCCTTTGTCGATGCAATACTGTGCTTGCCTGGCAATCTGCTCGTCCGTCAGGTCGGGCAGGAACGAGAATGCTCCTTGGGTAATACGCATGTCGTTTCTCCTATTCGGCTGCTGTTGCCGTCGGAACGAAGTCCGGCGAGTCGGTTGAAGTGTAGTTGAAGGAAACATCCTTCCAGACTTCGAGCGCCTGCTGCAAAGGCTGACAGTTGCGGGCCGCCATCCGCAGGATGTCCGGTCCCTCGCGCAGGATATCCCGGCCTTCATTGCGTGCGAGCACCATGCATTCGAGTGCGACACGGTTGGCAGTGGCTCCGGCCGCGATGCCAAGGGGGTGACCGATAGTACCGCCGCCGAATTGCAGAACGACATCCTCGCCGAGAAGATCCAGTAGCTGATGCATTTGACCGGCATGGATACCGCCAGACGCAACCGGCATCATCTTGTTGAGAGAAGCCCAGTGCTGATCGAAGAACACACCGTTTTCGAGCCGCATCGGGTTGAAATCCTCGCGGCAAATATCGTAGTAGCCACGCGTGGTTGCCGGATCACCTTCAAGTTTACCGACCACCGTTCCGGCATGAATATGATCCACACCGGCGAGACGCATCCACTTGGCGATCACGCGGAACGAGACACCGTGTGACTTCTGCCGTGTATAGGTGGAATGGCCGGCGCGATGCAGATGCAGGATCATGTCATTGCGACGCGCCCATTTGGCCATTGATTGGATTGCCGTATAGCCGATCACCAGATCGATCATGACGATGTTGGAGCCCAGTTCTTTGGCAAAATCAGCACGTTCGTACATGTCCTCCATCGTCGCCGCCGTGACGTTGAGGTAACTGCCCTTGATTTCGCCGGTGGCAGCCTGGGCCTTGTTGACGGCCTCCATGCAGTAAAGGAACCGTTCGCGCCAATGCATGAAGGGTTGCGAGTTGATGTTCTCGTCATCCTTGGTGAAATCCAGACCGCCTTTCAGCGCTTCATACACAACACGCCCGTAATTGCGCCCGGACAGTCCAAGCTTCGGCTTCACGGTCGCGCCAAGCAGCGGCCTGCCGAATTTGTCGAGGCGTTCGCGTTCAACGACAATGCCTGTCGGCGGCCCCTGGAAGGTTTTGACATAGGCGACCGGCAGGCGCATGTCCTCCAGCCGCAAAGCCTTGAGCGGCTTGAATCCGAAGACATTGCCGATGATCGACGCCGTCAGATTGGAGATGGAGCCCGGCTCGAACAGATCCAGATCATAGGCGATGTAAGCGAAATATTGACCATCGCCATTGGGAACGGGATCAACGCGATAGGCCTTGGCCCGATATTTTTCGGTTGCTGTCAGCCGATCTGTCCACACAACCGTCCAGGTTGCGGTTGACGATTCACCGGCAACGGCGGCAGCCGCCTCGATCGGGTCAACGCCATCCTGCGGCGTAATGCGGAAGAGCGCGATGATATCGGTGTCTTTCGGCTCATAATCGGGCTCCCAATAGCCCATCTTCTTGTATTCCATGACACCGGACCTGTAGCGGTCCTTCCCTGTGACCGTTTCCGACTTGTTTGACATGATAAGGTCCTTTCCGTTTCATTCGGGACTCAAGCAGCCTGTGCTGCGGCGATTTGTGGATCGAGCTTGCCAGCCGCATAGCGTTTGGCCATGTCATCGAGACCGATGACCTTGATTTTCAGAGCATGGCCTGCCGTCCCGAACCGCTCGAAGCGGTCCCGGCAGAGATCGCGCATCGCATCCATGGCGGGTTTCAGGAACTTGCGCGGGTCAAACTCAGCCGGATTTTCGGCGGCTATCTTGCGGAACTGTCCGCTCATCGCCATCCGGCAATCCGTATCGATGTTCACCTTGCGCACGCCATGGCGAATGCCCCGCTCGATTTCCTCCACTGGCACGCCATAGGTTTGCGGCATCTCGCCGCCAAACCGGTTGATGATGTCCTGCAAGGGTTGTGGGACGGATGAAGACCCATGCATGACCAAATGCGTGTTCGGCAGTTTGCGGTGGATCTCCTCGATCACGCCCATCGCCAGAATGTCACCATCGGGCGCACGGGTGAATTTGTAGGCGCCATGCGATGTGCCACAGGCTATTGCGAGTGCATCCACTTTCGTACGAAGCACAAAATCGACTGCCTGGTCCGGATCAGTCAGCAGTTGATCATGGCTCAGCACGCCGCTCGCGCCGTGCCCGTCCTCGGCCTCAGCCTCGCCACTCTCAAGCGATCCCAGCACGCCGAGTTCACCTTCCACCGAGACGCCAAGCCAGTGCGCAATGGATGTGACCCGCTTGGTGATACCGACATTGTATTCGTAGGATGCGGGTGTCGCCGCATCCGCTTCGAGCGAACCGTCCATCATCACCGACGTGAATCCATGCCGGATCGCCGTCATGCAGGTGGCTTCATCATTGCCGTGATCCTGATGCAGGCAGACAGGAATGGCTGGGTACAATTCCACCAGCGCGTCGATCATCCGCGCCAGCATGATGTCCTTGGCGTAAGAGCGCGCACCACGGGATGCTTGCAGAATAACCGGCGCCTCGCAGGCTGCCGCGGCTTCCATCACGGCAAGCCCCTGCTCCATATTGTTGATGTTGAAGGCAGGAACGCCGTAGCCATGCTCAGCCGCATGATCGAGCAGTTGTCGCAGCGTAATACGGGCCATCATCAATACTCCTTCTCGCTGATGAGCTTGCGTGCAGTGGCAACAATCTTTTCGGGCGTAATCCCGAAATGACGATAGAGGTCCGGTGCCGGCGCGCTGGCGCCAAAGCCGTGCATGCCGATGAATGCACCCTTGTCACCGATCCAGCGGTCCCAGCCGAGACGTGCCGCCGCCTCGATACCGATGCGCGGTGCTGCAGCAAGAACCGACCGGCGATAGGCCGGGGTCTGCGCCTCAAACAGTTCCCAGGAGGGCATGGAAACAACAGCCGCTGCGATCTTGTGTTGCGCCCGCAGCATATCGGCAGCGGTACAGGCGATCTCGACCTCCGAGCCCGTGGCCAGCAGAGTGACCGCGCGCGGCTCGGCTGTTTCACGCAGCACGTAAGCGCCACGAGCGGACCGATTTTCCTCGGTATAACCGGGACGCAGCATCGCGAGGTTCTGGCGGGACAATACGATGACGCTCGGACGGTCACTGTATTTCAACGCCAGTTCCCAGCATTCCGCCGTCTCGATAATATCCGCCGGCCGGAATACATTGATACCCGGTGTGGCACGCAACATGGCAAGGTGTTCAACCGGCTGATGCGTCGGACCATCCTCACCAAGGCCAATCGAGTCATGGGTCATGACATAGACGACCTGCTGGCCCATCAAGGCGGAAAGGCGTATGGCGCCCCGCGCATAATCGGCGAAAGCCAGGAACGTACCGCCATACGGGATGAAACCACCATGCAGCGCGAGACCGTTCATCGCGGCGGCCATGCCGTGCTCGCGGATCCCATAGTGAATGTACCGGCCGGAAAAATCACCGGATGCAACACTGCGCATGCCGGGCGTTACGGTGAGGTTCGAGTGCGTAAGATCGGCGGATCCGCCGATCGTGAGATCGGTAGCGGTGTTGACGATGCCGAGCACCATTTCCGAAGCCTTGCGCGTCGCGACCTTGGTGGCCTTCTCGATATGGTCGCGGCGAAACGCGGCAAGTTCTTCAAACACCGTTGCCGGCACCTGCTTCTGCACCGCCAGCTTGAAATCGTCCCCAAGCGGCGATTTTGATACCCGTACTGACCACTCGCGCCGTTCATCGGCACCCCGGCGTGCAACATCGCGCCATACTTCAAGGATATCCTCCGGAACGGTGAATGGCTCATACGGCCAGTCCAATGCCAGACGCGCTGCGGCAATTTCCGCAGCGCCCAGTGGAGCGCCATGGGTCTTTTCGGTGCCTTGCAGGTTGGGCGCCCCTTTTCCGATGATGGTGCGGCACGAGATCAGCGAAGGCCGTCCGGAGGCCTTGGCATGGGAAATCGCCCCGGCAATTTCATCGAAGTCATGCCCGTCGATGTCCTGAACGTCGAAGCCAGCGGCCTTGAAAC
The DNA here is from genome assembly GCF_902479695.1 of uncultured Phyllobacterium sp. NCBI lineage: Bacteria > Pseudomonadati > Pseudomonadota > Alphaproteobacteria > Hyphomicrobiales > Phyllobacteriaceae > Phyllobacterium > uncultured Phyllobacterium sp. The sequence continues at coordinate 227,750 of NZ_CABSQF010000001.1, forward strand.
GCGCCAGCTGATCCGTCGACGTCGAGAGCGACGTCGGCCCGTCGATGGAGATGGCATTGTTGTCCCAGAACACGATAAGCTTCGACAGGCTCAAATGACCCGCAAGGTCGATCGCCTCCTGGCTGATACCTTCCTGCAGACAGCCATCTCCGGCCATGACATAGGTATGATGATCAACGATATCCGCCCCAAATCGCGCGGCCTGCATGCGCTCGGCCAGCGCCATGCCGACCGCGGTCGCGATACCCTGCCCAAGCGGCCCGGTGGTCATCTCGATGCCCTGTGCATGACCGTATTCCGGATGACCCGCGGTTTTTGCACCGACCTGGCGAAAGCGCTGCAGTTCCTCGATGGGCATGTCGGGGTAGCCGACGAGATAATGCAGGGCATATTGCAGCATGGAACCATGTCCCGCCGACAGGACAAACCGGTCACGGTCGGGCCATTGCGGGTGCAGCGGATCAAGTTTGATGAAACGCCTGAACAGCACGGTCGCGACATCCGCCATCCCCATCGGCATGCCGGGATGCCCGGAATTCGCCTTCTGGACGCTATCCATGACCAGAGCGCGGATCGCATTCGCCATGTCCCGTTCCGAAAGGATTTCGGTATCCGGCTTGTCTTGAAGCAGAGCTTGCGTGTTCATCATCTTCTCCTCACGAGGCTCGGTTTTTGCGCTCGATCAACTGCATGATCAGCGGCGTCAGGATGAGTTGCATGGCCAGGTCGAGTTTGTTGCCAGGCACGACGATCGAATTGGCGCGCGACATGAACGAGTCGTGAATCATCGAAAGCAGGTACGGAAAATCAATCCCGCGCGGCCGGGCAAACCGGATCACCAGCATTGACTCGTCGGGCGTCGGTATCCACCTGGCGATGAACGGATTGGACGTGTCGACAATGGGTACGCGCTGGAAGTTGATATCCGTCAGCGTAAACTGCGGCGTGATGTAGCGGACATAGTCCGGCATACGGCGCAGGATGACATCCATCACCGCTTCGGTGGAGTATCCGCGGGTCGAGCGGTCGCGATGGATTTTCTGTATCCACTCGAGATTGATGACGGGCACCACGCCGATCTTGAGATCCGCATGGCGAGCAAGATTGATGCCTTCCGTGACGGCGCAGCCGTGCAGTCCCTCATAGAAGAGAAGGGTGCTGGGCGAAAAATCACGCCATTCGGTAAATGTGCCGGCTGGCATCTTGTACTGCTCGGCTTCGACATCATCATGGATGTAGGTCCGCGTCTGGCCAGTTCCCTTGCGACCATATTCTTCAAACACCGCGTCGAGCTTGGCGAGTTCATTGGCATCGACGTGGAAATGCGTAAAGTTGGGATTACCCTTCTTTTCTTCTTCCGCGACCTTCACCTTCATGGTGTTGCGGTCATATTTGTGAAAGGCATCGCCTTCGATGAAGGCGGCTTCGATGTGCTCGCGGCGAAAAATCTGTTCGAAGATGCGCTTGACCGACGTGGTGCCGGCACCAGACGAACCGGTGATGGAGATGATCGGATGCTTTGCTGACATGATTGATCTCCCTCCCCTCAAGCCCTGAACAGGCCACGGTTGCTGAAGAGCGGCGCACGCTCGCCAATATTGCTGGGTTCGGCATGGTAGCGGCCGATCCGGGCCACTTCCCGTGCTGAACCAAAAACGAACGGAACCCGTTGATGCATGGTGTGGGGTACCAGATCGAGGATACGGTTCGCCGTATCCGTTGCACCTCCGCCCGCTTGCTCGATGAGAAAAGCAATGGGATTCGCCTCGTAGATCAGCCGTATCCGGCCCTCGCCGTAGCCTTTGCGCTTATCACCGGGATAGAGAAACACGCCACTGCGCATAAGAATGCGGTACGTCTCGGCGACGAGCGACGCGATCCATCGCATGTTGAAATCACGCTCGCGCGGCCCCTCGCTACCCTTCAGGCAATCATCGACATAGAGCTGTACTGCCTCGTCCCAATGCCGATAATTGGCTGTGTTGATGGCAAACTCATGTGACTGGCTTGCTATGACGATGCTTTCATACGCCTGCACGAAGGTTCCAAGCCGGCTTGAAAAGACAAAAACGTGTGTACCGCTGCCAAGTGTCACGACAAGAGCGAGCTGCGGGCCGTAAATGAAAAAGCCGGCAGCGAGCTGGCGGTCGCCCTTTTGAAAGAACGATGCGCCAGGCTCGCTGCTCGGATCACCGGCCACAGGGAGGACGGAGAAGATAGTTCCGATCGAAACATTGGTGTCGATATTGGACGAGCCGTCGAGCGGATCGATTGCAAGTGCCAGTGGCGCACGCGGATCCAGCACTGCCGGATGCGTCAGTTCCTCCGAGCCGTAGAGGGCAACAGGAGCCTGCCGTGCCGCTTCGAGAAACATGTCGTCAGCAAATACGTCGAGCGCCTTCTGCGGATCGCCGTCGGCATTCCTGTTGCCAGTTCCCCCGGAAAAGGCCTTTCCAAGGGCTCCCTGATTGATGACGCTGCGAATCTTGACCGCCGTCAAAGCCAGTTGGCGCAGAAGCGCGGATACCGATGCACGCAAGGGATCGTCATGTTCCGCATAGGATCCAAGAAAGGCGTCTAATGTCGCCGTGGTCATGGTCGTCCTCCCGTGCCTGATCATCGTTTCGCGTCAGACTTCGGTGCTAAGGGACCATTGATGGATACCTAAGTAAAATTTAATATATTTACGTCTTAGATAAAATTTATTAACCTCACGCAATGCGCAATCTGAATCTCAAGCAGTTACGGGCGATACAGGCAATCAAGCGGCATGGGACAATCGTCGCTGCTGCCAATGCGTTGGGACTGACGCCCCCTGCCGTGACCATTCAGCTCAAGCTGGTGGAGGAAGATGCGAATATTATCCTGTTCGATCGCACCAATGAGGGACTTCGCCCCACCGCCGCCGGCCTTGCATTCCTCGATGCCGCGCAGATGATCGAGGAACGGCTACGGGTTCTTCACGACGAAATCGATGCGATCAAAGGTTTAAGGGTGGGCACCCTGTCCTTGGGGGTCGTGTCGACAGCCAAGTACTTTGCGCCGCAACTCATGGCGATTTTCGCAAAGGAACATCCCGACATCGTCGTCAAATTGGCAATAGGGAACCGCGCGGAAATCATCGACAGTTTGAAAAGCCATGCAGTGGACCTTGCTCTGATGGGCCGGCCGCCAAAGGATATCCCGCTGCGTTCGGCGGTTTTTGGCGATCATCCGCTGGTGATGATCGCCGCACCGGATCACCCCCTGGCCAAATGCCGGGACATAACGAAAGAGCGTATCGCGCAGGAGCATTTTCTGATCCGCGAGCCTGGGTCCGGCACCCGCATTTCGCTGGAGATTTTCCTGAGTGAACTGCCGGGGCGTATCGATGATCTCGGCACCGAAATGTCCTCGAACGAAACAATCAAACAGGCTGTCATGGCGGGGCTTGGTGTAGCCTTCATTTCAGCTCACACGATCGCGCTCGAACTGGAAGTCGGCAAGCTCGTGATGCTGGATGTCACTGGTATGCCCATCCGCCGTCAGTGGTTTTCGGTCATGCGGACTGACCGGACATTGTCGCCGGCAATGCGGGCCTTCCAGGATTTTCTCAACCGCAAAGGCGCGCAATGTCTGCCCTCCATCGATCGGCTCTATCCCATGGCCGGCGCGCACATTTCGTAAAGTCGACGAACTTGGACAAGCAGGAATGGCGTTGCGGGCCCATATGACCTTTAATGAGTGCGGGATGTCCGGGGGTACCATGATTGAACAAAAGCCGTTGAGCCTGGCGTCGCGGATCACCTATTTTGCCTCCAGCCTCATGTTCGCGATCTTGATGACCATTGGGTTATCGGTTGTATATCTTGCAGCACTCTCCAACCCTGCGGTGAGCAGGATTGATGTTGGTGGCTTTATGATCGGGATGTTGTTTGTATGCGCGCTGCTCATTGCGGCAGGCTGGCTCGCCTATCTTCCGCTTCGCCGGCACCATGGACTTATTCGAATTGTCACAACTGCCTTCTGTCTTTTGATCGCTATATCCGTCGTTCTCATCGTGTTCATTGACTGGGGTTAAAAATCAGGTTGCAAACGGACGGACCGTTCGCGTTATGGCTCGCGCTTCGGACGTGGCGCTGCTAAAACGCTCACGCTCATTGATTGACAACCGTAGGGACACTGGAATGAATTCAATGCGTCGCGGTGTGCTTGCGTTTTTGGGCGGCCTCATGATGGGCAAGCCTTCTCTCAGCACGGCGTCCAGCAAGCTTCCGGCATACGCTGCATCGCGTTCCAGCTACACGCCGCGCCATGTGCTTTGTTTTCTTGGCGGCGAGCACGGCCTTCCAGCCCTGGTCGAAAATGCCCGCGCCGCCATAGAGAAACTGGCAGATGGTTTTATCGCCGATGAAGATGGCTCCCGGAATGAACCTGATGACCGGATGGAGCGATCGTTCAACGTCTGCTGGGATCGCGTCGATCCCGAGGCCTATCAGGACACTGACGAAAAAGCCGTCGCCGGGCACGGGTCTGTCCTCTACGTGCTCGGCCCGTCGATGACGGCGGAAACAACCGTAACGACATCCGCAAAAGCCTTGCAGCTTGTGCAATACATGCTTGATCACGGGGCCATTGCCGTGAAGGGTGAAAGCGCAGGGGTCGCCCATGGCGTGCGGCGATGGAAGGAACTGGCTGAACAGGCCCGCAACGCATCGGCCTCCGGTGATGTCATGGCACTCGCAACAACCTGCCGTCTGGCCTTTGCGCGCCGGCCCATCGGTGACGACGTCGATGGCATGGCCAGTGTCGGGTTTCACTTGGTTGGGTTGCCTGATGTCCTGGTAACCGCCGTTCGTCCGGCAGATCAACGGCCGTCAAACAACGCCGAGCAGCTCAAGATTGCGGCTCTGATCGACGATATCGCCGACGAAATGACCCGGGACGGCGTTGAAACCGCCGTAACGGATCGTCGTGCCGCTCTATCCAGCGACACCCGCTACGAGGAAGACGAGTACAAATTCAATCCATTCGGGGTTGTGCATATTCAAGTCAGCAAGCTTTAGCAAAGCGATATTTGAGAGCCGCCATCAGCACGACGTGATTACCTTCGCCCGGTTGACGGGACGTGAGCCTACATCTTTAACGGGAAATTCTTTGCCGGACTGATTGACTTATGACGTGTGCAGGATGACAATTTCTGCCAGGAGGGGGTTTCATGAAATATTGTGTCCTTCTTATCGGCTTTTCAATCGCTGTCCTTTCCGCAGGCGGAGCGCACTCCCAGGAGGGAGATGCCACGGCGGGCGCAGCCGTTTTCAAAAAATGCGGCATCTGCCATGTGGCGGAAACAGATACGAACAAAGTGGGGCCTTCGTTGAATGGTCTGTTCGGCAGAACAGCCGGAACACATGCAGGCTTCGGTTATTCACCGTCGATGACGGATGCAGGCAAAGCTGGTCTTGTGTGGAATGAGACCTCGCTACGAGACTATCTGCATGACCCCAAGGCCAAGGTAAAAGGCACGAAAATGGCCTTCCCCGGATTGAAGGACGATGGCGACATCACCAATCTGATTGCCTATCTGAAACAGTTTTCCAAGTAATTCTTCCTCCCGTTGAGAATGAACGGGTATGAATATCTGGTGAACACTTGAGGAAACACAGCCCATGCGCGCGTCTTTTCTGGCCTGATTGCCTGTCTTATCCGTTCATGAGATAATGGATTTGTCTTTCCCAAGATGCGACCCATGTCCACACCCAGTAAAGGCCGGGAGGGCGGAAAATGGCAGTCGTGGTAATTCTGATCGTCATAGCCGTCGGCTCGGTATTGTTTCACCTGCTGAGCCCATGGTGGTGGACGCCTATAGCGTCGAACTGGGACTATATCGACAACACCATTATCATAACGTTCTGGATCACCGGGGTCGTTTTCGTCGCCGTGGTTCTGTTCATCGCGTTTTGCGTCTACCGTTTCCGGCACAGTCCCGGCAAACGCGCCGCATACGAGCCGGAAAACAGGATACTGGAGTTCTGGCTGGCTACCGTGACTGCCGTTGGTGTCGCTGCAATGCTGGCGCCGGGCCTGTTTGTCTGGAACCAATTCATTACGGTCCCGAACGATGCCACGGAAGTTGAAGTGGTTGGGCAGCAGTGGTTGTGGAGCTTTCGACTTCCGGGAAAAGATGGGCGGCTGGGAACTTCCGAGACCAGCGATGTCAGTTCGGATAACCCTTTGGGGATCAATAAAAGGGACCCCGCGAGCCTTGATGACATCATCATACAAGGCGGTGAATTGCATTTGCCCGTCGGTAAACCCGTCAAGATGTTGCTGCGCTCCCTTGATGTGGTGCACGATTTTTACGTCCCCGAGTTCCGGGCCAAGATGGATATGATCCCGGGATCGGTCAGCTATTACTGGTTTATCCCGACACGAACGGGAACTTTTGAGGTTCTTTGCGCAGAACTCTGCGGCGTTGGTCACCCGCAGATGCGCGGGACGGTCGTCGTTGACACCGAAGAAAACTATCAGACGTGGCTGCAACAGCAGCAGACTTTTTCCCAGATGATGGCATCGGCAGGAGACGTGCAGACGGCAAAATGAGAATGGTCGCCCTCCGGGAGAAGGGGCATTAGAGGTCGGGAGTATAGGGAATGGTCAATATTCCAGCTGGTATCGATGACACGGTTCCGTTAGCGGAAGTCGCCGATGTCGAACTTTACCACCCGAGGAGCTGGTGGACGACCTATGTCTTCAGTCAGGACGCCAAGGTCATCGCCATCCAGTACTCCGTGACCGCCATATCGATCGGCTTCGTGGCCTTGGTCTTGTCATGGCTCATGCGGATACAGCTCGCCTTTCCCGGCGCACTTTCCTTCATCGATGCGGAACACTACTACCAGTTCATCACGATGCACGGCATGATCATGGTGATCTATCTCCTGACCGCATTGTTTCTCGGCGGCTTCGGCAATTACCTCATCCCGCTGATGCTGGGTGCCCGGGATATGGTGTTCCCCTATGCAAACATGTTGAGCTATTGGCTTTACCTGCTCGCTGTGCTCGTGCTTGTAGCTGGCTTCTTTGTGCCCGGCGGGCCGACGGGCGCGGGGTGGACGCTTTATCCGCCCCAATCCATTCTTTCCGGCACCCCCGGGGGAAAGGACTGGGGCATCATCCTGATGCTGACTTCGCTCATCCTCTTCATCATTGGCTTCACGATGGGCGGGCTGAATTATGTGGTCACAGTCTTGCAGGGGCGCGCAAGAGGCATGACCCTGATGCGCATGCCTCTGACAATCTGGGGCATATTCACCGCAACCGTGATGGCCTTGCTGGCGTTTCCGGCCCTCTTCGTTGCCTCGGTCATGATGTTGTTCGACCGGGTTCTTGGAACCAGCTTCTTCATGCCGGCCATCGTCGAAATGGGTGAGCATCTGAAAAATGGCGGCGGCAGCCCCATCCTCTTCCAGCACCTGTTCTGGTTTTTCGGTCACCCGGAAGTCTACATCGTCGCTCTGCCGGCCTTCGGCATCGTGTCGGATCTCATCAGCACCCATGCGCGCAAGAATATATTCGGCTACCGTATGATGGTGTGGGCGATCGTGGGGATCGGTGCGCTCAGCTTCGTGGTTTGGGCACACCACATGTATGTCAGCGGGATGAACCCCAAATTCGGGTTCTTCTTTGCCACGACCACGCTGATTATTGCCGTGCCCACCGCTATCAAGGTCTATAACTGGGTGCTTACTTTATGGCGGGGTGATATCCATCTGACCTTGCCAATGCTGTTCGCTCTCGGGTTCATGGTCACATTCGTCAATGGCGGGCTGACAGGACTATTTCTCGGCAATGTCGTCGTCGATGTTCCACTGGCCAAGACGCTGTTTGTCGTTGCGCATTTTCACATGGTCATGGGCGTTGCTCCCATTATGGTGGTCTTCGGGGCGATCTATCATTGGTATCCCAAAGTCACCGGGCGAATGCTCGACGAAACACTGGGCAGAGTGCACTTTTTTGTCACCTTCCTTGGGGCCTACGCCATCTTCTTTCCCATGCATTATCTCGGACTGCTGGGCGTGCCACGCCGCTATTCCGAATTGGGCGATACAGCATTCATTCCGCCATCCGTGCAAGCCCTGAATGAATTCATCACCATCATGGCGCTGATCGTCGGGGCAGCGCAAATCCTCTTCCTGTTCAATCTGGCCTGGAGCGTGCGAAGGGGCAAGGAGGCTGGCGGCAATCCCTGGCGGGCAACGACGCTCGAATGGCAGACGCCGCAGACACCGCCGGCCCATGGCAATTGGGGGAAGGAACTGCCCGTGGTCTACCGCTGGGCCTATGATTACAGCGTTCCAGGCGCAGCCCAGGATTTCATTCCGCAGAACCAGCCCAATGGCGACCGAATTTCCAGGGAGCCCGCATCGTGAGCACCATTCTGGTTTTCCTGGCCGGGCTCGCCGTCATCATCACGTGGTGGATGGCGCAGCAGCGCCTGACGTCCAAACCTTGGCTTGAAGTCAATGCAACCAGTGATATTCCCGCGTGGACCAGGTCTGCCATCGCCACCGAGAAAATCGGTCTGGGCGTATTCCTGGCTGTTGTCGGTGCCTTGTTCACTCTGTTCATCAGCGCTTACTTCATGCGGATGGGACTGCAGGATTGGTGGGCCATTCCGCTTCCGCGGATACTTTGGCTCAACACGGGCATACTGGTGATAAGCAGCGTCGCACTGCAACGGGCCAAGACTGAAGCCGCACGCAGCAACGACAGTGCCTTGAGGCTTGCCCTCATGACAGCTCTTGCCGCTACCACCGGATTTCTGATCGGACAGTTGTTCGCATGGAAGGAGCTCGTCACCGCCGGCTACGTCATAGCAGACAATCCCGCGAACAGTTTTTTCTACCTGATTACCGGAATGCATGGCCTGCATATTCTTGGCGGACTCTTCGTGCTCAGCCGTACGACGTCCCGGGTATGGCAGGGCGCTCCGCTCCCCAAGGTGCGGCTGAGCATCGAGCTGTGCACCATGTACTGGCATTTCATGCTGGTGGTGTGGCTGGTTCTGTTTGCCCTGTTTGCCGGTTGGGCCAATGATTTCATCGCCATCTGCCGCCAAGTGCTCAACTAGGACGTTTGACCCATGTCTCAATCCTCCGCACAAGCAAAACCCGAGATCGCCCTTCCCCGGCCTGCCGGCCTGCGCGGCTTCGCATCTGACTGGGCCTCCGATCAGCGCGCGTTTAAAAACGTTTCCTGGGGCAAGGCCATGATGTGGATCTTTCTGCTCAGCGACACGTTCATCTTCGGGTGTTTTCTGGTCGCCTACATGACGGCACGGGTGTCCACGGCTATTGCCTGGCCAAACCCCAGCACGGTCTTCGCGCTCAATATCGGCGGCAAGGAAATCCCGCTGATCCTGATCGCCATCATGACCTTTGTCCTCATCAGCAGTTCAGGGACAATGGCTATGGCCGTCAATTATGGTTATCGGCGTGATCGCCGTAAAGCTGCCATCCTTATGCTGATCACAGCATTGTTCGGTGCGATCTTCGTCGGCATGCAGGCTTTCGAATGGACCAAACTGATCACCGAGGGCGTCCGCCCATGGGGAAATCCGTGGGGCGCGGCGCAGTTCGGGTCAACGTTTTTCATGATCACCGGCTTTCACGGCACACACGTCAGCATCGGCGTCATTTTCCTTATCATCATCGCGCGCAAGGTCTGGCGGGGCGATTTTGATACGGAAAGACGCGGCTTTTTCACCAGCCGCAAAGGCAATTACGAGATCGTCGAAATCATGGGCCTGTACTGGCACTTCGTGGATCTCGTCTGGGTTTTTATCTTCGCATTTTTCTATTTGTGGTGAGGATCATGGAACAACCGGTGACACATTCGCAAACACAGGTGCTGACGCACACTGACCATCAACAGCATCCCATCAAGCTTTATCTCGTCGTCTGGGGATTGCTGTTTTTTCTGAGTGTCTGCTCCTACATGGTCGACTATCTCGGGTTCCAGCACTACCTGCGCTGGGGCCTGATTCTGCTTTTCATGATTTTGAAAGCCGGATTGATCGTCGCCATCTTCATGCATATGGCATGGGAAAGACTGGCCCTCGTCTATGCCGTGATACTTCCACCGATACTGGTGCTTGTCTTTGTCGCCCTGATGACATCGGAAGCGCATTACACCTTGTTCACACGCATGACGTTCTTTGGCATTGCGCAATAGAACACGTTTGCATGGGTGCATCGCGCTTCACGATGCTACGAGAAAACTTACCGGCGGACCGGACGTTTCTTCGCCTCTGCAACGATGGGCTGGGGTTCCACCACCTTACGGTAGAGGTGCCAGGTGGCATGGCCGAGCACCGGTATAATGATCGCCAGACCAACAAAGAGCGTCAAAAAGCCAACCACCAGCAATGCCGCAACGATCAATCCCCACAATGCCATCGTCACCGGATTGGCAGCGACTGCCTTTATCGAGGTCACAACAGCGGCGAATGCGCCGACATCCCGGTCAAGCAGGAGCGGGAACGTCACGACGCTTGTGCACAGCACAACCACGGCAAAGACAAAGCCGATCGTATTGCCAAGAAGGATCATTCGCTGGCCTTCCGGCGTGTTGAAAACCTGATCGAGGAATGCGCGCATGGAGACCGGTGCTTCGGAACCGAAAAGGCTGGTGTAGAGAGATTGAGCCGTCAGCAGCCAGGCGATGAAAATTGCAAACAGCATGACGCCGACGGCAATGATGGACGGAATGGCCGGCGACCGCCGGACCTCAAATGCGTGACGCCAGGACGTATCGAGATTGAGTTCGCGCCTACGGCTGATCTCGTAGAGACCCAAAGCGGCAAGGGGACCGATCAGCGCAAAGCCGGACATCAGCGGAAAGACAAGCGGCAACGTGTTGGCGCCCGAGGACCACCGCATGAGGACCACACCGACAATCGGATAGATCAGGCAGAGAAAAACATAATGGGATGGTTTGTCCCAAAAATCATCCAACCCCTCGCGGAGAGCCGCAACGATATCGGATACGCCAATTCGGCGAACATGGGGGTAGACAGGGACCTCGTTTGCACCAGCAATCACATGAAATTGCGCCATGACCAGTTCTCCCAATTCAGTTATGGGCGGCAACGATATACCGATATGCCTTGCATTGGCGGGGCTACCGGATCGAACCTGAACCCTTGTCCAATATACGCCCTCCAACCTCGTTTTGCCAGAGTCCGATCTTTGCCCGGTCTGGCCACGACAGATGAAAGACGCGGATAACCGGAGCGCCTAGGACGCCCCGGTTATCCGGCGAAAGTGGATGCTTACTTGGCGGCGGCTGCCTGTTCGATGAGAGCAGCGACGGCTTCAGGCTTGGAAACATAGACGGCATGGCTGCCGGCCGTTTCGACGACGGTGGCATTCGCGCGCTTGGCCATCATGCGCTGGGCGGGCGGCGGGATCATGTGATCGTCCGAGGCAACCAGGTAGAAGCTCGGCTTGCTCTTCCACGCCGGTTCGGTCACGGCACCGGCCAGGGCTTCGACACCCCAGGGAACCTGCGAGTCAGCCATGAATGCAGCCGTTCCCGCATCAACATCGGCAGCGAAGGCGGCGGCGAACTTGGCCTTGTCAAGGAACAGGTAGCCATCAACAGGCGGCAGGATCGGAGGCACGGGAGCGCCAGCAGGCGGATTGGCGATCAGGGACGAGACGGACTCGCCTTTATCGGGTGCAAACGCTGCGATATAAACGACGGCCTTCACCTTTTCATCCGTGCCGGCTTCGCTGACAACGACGCCGCCATAGGAATGGCCAACCAGGATCACGGGACCGTCCTGCTGTGCGATGACCCGCTTGGTCACAGCCACGTCATCGGCCAGCGAGGTGGTCGGATTCTGCACGATGCTGACGGTGTAACCATCCTTTTTCAGGATGTTGTAAACGCCCTGCCAACCGGAGCCATCGACGAAGCCACCGTGGACAAGGACGATGTTCTTGGCACCGGCGGGTGCGGCGTGAACGGGGTTCAAAGCGGTTGCGGCCATGGCGAGGGTGGCGGCTGCGGTCAGGATCTTGCTCATGTGCGTATCTCCTTTTGTTTGGTTCGCAATAATCATTATCGCGATAATTAATAAATAACCGATGATCCAAACCTTGTAAAGCATTTTCTTTATCGCGATATCATTATTGTGATAAAGGTTATAAACACCTTCAAATCAAGGAGACGACAATGGACAACGCACCCACCTTGCCGCTTGACAGCCAGCTCTGCTTTTCAATCTATTCGGCGTCGATCGCCATCCACCGGGTCTACAAGCCGATGCTCGATGAGCTTGGGGTTACCTATACGCAGTATCTTGTCCTGAGCACCCTATGGGAACACGACGGTCTGACCATCAGCGCCATTGGCGATCGGCTGGCGCTGGAGCCAAGCACCATTACGCCCGCCGTCAAGCGGCTGGAAAGCGCCGGCTTTCTCGTACGCCGCCGCAGCGTTATCGATGAGCGTCAGGTTGAGGTGCATCTCAGCCCCAAAGGCACCGACCTTCACGCCAGGACAGGTTGTCTCACGGAGACGCTGTTGCGCCGCTCCGGCTTCACCATACCGGAGATGATCGATCTCAACCGCAAGGTCCAGTTGTTGCGCGACGGAATGACAAAAGCATCGGCCTAATGGCCGCATCCGTTGAACGGGAGTGACTGGATTGTCCGCGAGTTGATCGACTTGGTTGACGCCGGTAATGCCACAGACACTGCGGCATCACCGGGAATCCGCCAATCCTACAAGGAAAGTTCACGCCGCAACGCTTCGAGCCATTCCATCGCAATCACTCCGTCATGAATCGTCGGAGCGGGTGTCGAAGCGCCGCCAAGCGCCGATACGACGTCGGCGAGGAGTGAGTGATAGCCTTTCGGATCCTCGTTCGCCGCTGCGGTGAAATTTGGCTTCCATGTCAGCGTATCCAGATCGTCGGCGAGCGTCGCATGGGGATCGTTGACCTTGAACGGAGGATTGCGGTTCCAGCGCACCTCGATCACGTCATCCACCTCCAGCCGCTGGTGATCACCCATCAGTTCGATACGTTCGACCGGTGTGCCACGCGACTGGATCGTCCCCATCGCAATATTGCCGATGGCTCCGCATTCAAACTCGAAACCCACGTGAAAGAGTACCCTGCCCGGCGTCTTTTCCACCTTCCGCGCGGAAATCGTCCGTATCGGCGACACGAAGAACGATACCAGATCCATGTAGTGCACGCAGTGGTGCAAGAAGAAGCCGGTGTAGTCGACATTCCCGGTGAAATAGCCCGGGGCTGTCATGTAATACCCCGTGAGGCCGAGTACAGGCCCGAAACGTCCGGATTGGATGATGTTGTGGGCAATCTTGTTGCCGACAGAATAGCGCTTCATGAAGCCGACCAGCAGCGGCTTTCCGGAGCGTTCGGACGCTGCACGCAATTCACGCGCGCCCTGCGCCGTGCCTGAGGGCGGCTTTTCCATGAACACAGGCAATCCTCGCTCAAGAGCCATTTTGCCGAAGTGCAGGTGCTGCTCAGGGCCCACAGCCATGCCGACGGCATCGATGCCGGACATGCGGATCAACTCCTCGGCATCGCTGGTCAGGCGGGACACGCCGAATTGCCGCCCTGCATCCGCCAGGCGTTTGCCATCAATATCGCACAGTGCAACGATCTCGACATCGTGGCGAACAAGTTGCGGAAGAAGCATCTGGGTTGCGTGAATACCGCAACCGATCCAGCCGATTTTCAATGTCATCGCCGATATTCCGTCAGTGTGAGGTGGGATTTGATAAAGGCTGCACTCGCCGCCAGTCGCTCGCTTTCATCCTCATGGGGCGGGCGCCACTGCGCGAAAGGAACGCCGAAACGGTCGTCATTGCGCCGGAACGGTTCCAACGATACCGGCCCGTTGTAACCGATCTCGTGCAGCGCCCGACCGACGGAAACCCAGTCTGTCGATCCGGTCCCCGGAAACCCGCGATGGTTTTCGTTCGCCTGGAAATGCACGAGGTGTGCTCCGCCCAGCCGGATGGCTTCGGCAATCGAGGCTTCTTCCATGTGCATATGGAAGGTATCGAGCATCAGCTTGATGGCTGGATGATCGACCGCTTCAAGAAGTTCGATGGCCTGCTGTGTCGTGCACAGCACATCGCTTTCAAACCGGTTGAGCGGTTCAATCGCAAGCAGGACACCTGCGCTTGCAGCATGGTTGCCTGCTTCCACCAGACCTTTGACACAGCGCTCCTTGCGCGCCAGCCGCTCATCTTCAGGCACGGGCAGAGGAGCGCGTCCGGCAAAGACCAGCGGATTGCCTGTCAACGGCCCGCCAACCACGCGCGCACCGAGCGCTGCCGCGCAGTCTGCCGTATAGCGCAGATAGTCGATCCCGGCGCGATGCGCATTCTGATCATCTGACGAGAGGTTGCGCTGAAGATTGACGCGTGCCGCGAGCACGACATCGAGTCCTGCATCGTCCAGCGCACGCCTGGCCTCGGCAAGATCGATTTCGCCCGGTTCAGGCACAAGCAATTCGACGAAGTCGAAGCCGAGGTCGCGCATCTTCTTGAACAGGGGAAAATGCGCGGCGGTAAACGGCCTTGCATATTGCATGGAGATCAATCCGATGGGATTCATCATAGGTCCTCTTTGATAAGCATGGGTCATCCCTTCACCGCACCTTGGGTAAGGCCACCGATGAGACGGCGTTGGACGAGAAGGAAAAGGAGGGTGGCAGGCAGCGCACCGACAACGCCGCCCGCGGCAAGCAAACCCCACTCGATCTGGTACTCACCGATCAGGGTCTGGATCGCTACGGTAACCGGTCGGACATTGCGGCCTCCCAGCGTCAAGGCATAGAGGTACTCGTTCCAGGCGGTGATGAAGATGTAGATACCGGTGGAAATGATGCCGGGCATCGCCAGGGGCAGAACGATGCGCCGCAGGGCCTGCAGCCGCGAACAGCCATCGATCATGGCCGCCTCGTCGAGGCTGCGCGGAATGGCACCGACATAGCTGGTCAGCATCCAGACGGCAAAGGGAATGGCAACCGTCGAATTAGCAAGGATCAGCCCGATATGGGTATCGAGAATACCGATCTTCCGCATGAGGACGAAGAGCGGCAGGATCAGGAGCACGATCGGGAACATGTTGACCAGCAGGAACTGCAGCATGATCAGCTTGCGTCCGGCAAACCGGAAGCGCGACAATGCATAGGCTGCGGTAACCGAAACGACAAGTCCGAGGACAACGGTGCCGCCGGCAATGATCAGGCTGTCCAGCATGTTGTGAAGAAACGAGGTTTGCCGGAGAAGCCGGGCATAATTGTCGATGCTCCATCCTGATGGTGACAAGGATACACCGGACGCGGACAGCTGCGTGGTCGGCGTGAGCGAGGTGAGGATCATCCAGACAAATGGCCCTATGGCGAGAAGGATGATCAGGACAACAGGAATGTCGGTTGTGAGAATGCGCCGGAGTGTCGAGGGCTTGTTCATCTTTCCACCTCGCGCAGCGTGCGGACGATGTAGACCGCAACGATCGCCCCGAGCAGAAGTGTGAAGGTCACTGCGATCGCTGTCCCGTAACCGAAGTCGAGATTTTGACGCGCCTTGATGAAGGCGTAGAGCGGCAGTGTGTGCGTTGCATAGCCCGGGCCGCCGCCGGTCATTACAAAAATCACGTCCATGGAATTGGCAACCCAGATGATGCGCAGCAATCCTGCGGTTGCCAGCACGGGCGCAATTCCTGGCAGCGTTATATGGACGAACTGCCGCCAAGGGCTGGCACCGTCGATAGAGGCGGCTTCATACTGACTTTGCGGAATGCCTTGCAGGCCAGCCAGGATCATCACTGCGAAAAACGGAAAACCCTGCCAGGTCAGCGTCGCGATTACGGCATAGAGCGCGAGGTGGGGATCGGCGAGCCAGGGCACCGTCGAATGAATGATGGAGAGATAGAGCAGGATATCGTTGAGCACCCCTGTGGTCGGGTCATAAATCCAGCGCCACATCAAAGCGATGACCACACTTGGCAATGCCCAGGGAATGATGACCAGCGCCCGCGCCAAGCCACGCCAGGGAAATTCCCGGTTGAGCAGAAGTGCCGTGACAAGACCAAGCCCCATTTGCAACGGAACCGTCAGACCGATCCAGATTGCCGTGTGGCCAAGCGACGTCCAGAACACCGGATCACGCAGAAGTTTGACATAGTTGCCAAAGCCAACGAAGCGATTGGCGTTCGGCTTCCACAGGATGACGTCATAGAAGCTGGTGACAACCGCCTGGAACATCGGAAAAAACACGATGAACAATGTCACCAGCACAGCAGGCGCCAGCAAAGCATAGGGCATCAGCCTGCTGCGGAGCGGGCGCGCCTGCGTGAAATCGTCCGGTGCGGATGGTGCGAGCGTGGACATGGGCTGACTTTCTGGCGGTGCCAATGACGGGAACCTGCACGCGCTATTGCGCGAACAGATTCTCGAGTTGCTCCATCATCTGCTGCGACGTGATCTGGCCGGTCAGCGCCTGCTGCATTGACGTCTGCCACGCGGTGTTGACGAACTCTGCCGTGGCGGTGCTTTGCGGCAAGACGTGTGCAAAGGGCAAGGACTGGACCGTGGCGTCAACAAACCTGCGTTCGTGCAGGGTCCAATGTTCCGCTCCGCTCTTGGTCACGGTCATCTGCCCGGTTGCCTTGTTGAAGGCCACGTTGTTTTCAGCTTCCGCCAGGAAGGAAATCCACTTCCACGCAGCGTCCTTTACCTGTGACGACGAAAAGATCGCCAGGGATTCGTCGCCATAGGAGGTCCACTGCTTGCCGCCGCATTTGGGGACGGGAACTGCGGAGACCTTGTCACCGAGCGCTTTGACCAGGTCATTCGACGAGCCGATATGGTGAATGGTCATGGCCGTCTTGCCGGCCTTGAACGCCGCGACAATTTCCTGGAAGCCGTCGTTGGGGGCCGATGGCGGGATGACCTTGTCCTTTTGGAACAGATCTATCAACCACTGGTTGGCGGCAATAGCCGCTGGCGTGGTCAAACCGCCCGGCTTGAGTTCCGCCCCTTGCGAAAAGACAAATGCTCCCCACTGATCCCAGCCGCCCTTGCCGCCACGCAGGCCAAAGCCATAGGTGTCAGGTGCCTTGGTCAGCTTTTGCGCTGCCGTGCGAAACTCCTCGCAGGTGGCGGGCGGATTGAGGTTCGCGTCCTTGAACAGATCGGCACGATAATAGAGATAAAGCACGACATACTGGATCGGCAGATAATATTGTTGTCCGTCCGGCCCCTTGTTCAATTCCAGCAGATTGTCCAGCAGGTCGGCTTTGCCTGGCCATGCGTTGATACGGTCGCCGAGCGGCTCAAGTGCACCCATTTCCGCCAGTCTTGGCTGCGCGAAAAGCTTGACCATTCCGGCGTCCGGCGCGTTGCCGCCAACCAGCGAAGTGTAGAGATTATCGTAATAACTGTTCCATGGAACGTTCTCAGCTTCGATCTTGATATCCGGGTTTTTGGCCTGGAACTTCGCCACGAGATCCGACATCGGATTTTCCGGATTGTCGAAATGGTACCAGAATCGCACCGTTTCCGCCGCGTTGGCCGTGCTGATCGCCAAGCCGGTCAGGAATGCGCAGCTGATACCCAGCTTCTTGAGAATGCTCATTGTTTCCTCCACGTTTATTATGCATTTATCGATTGCCGCCGATCATGCCCCGGGCAGCTTCACCAGCCGACTTAAGCGCCTCCCGCGCTGCCGCCAGTTCGTTGGTGTTTTGCAGAAATCCATGCGTGACCCCCGGCATCACCGACAGGGGATCATCGCGGCCGACCGCCTTCAGCCGGTCGGCTAGACGAAGCGTATCGGACAGCAACGGATCGACCCCGGCAGCCATGAGATAGAGCGGCGGCAAGGCGCGCAGCGCGTCATCATCAGCCTGAAGCGGAGCAGCCAATGGATTGCGCCGCGCCTGATGATCCGCGCAGTACCAGTCCCAGTAACGCTGCATTTTACCAAGCGTCAGCCCCGGACCATCGGCAAAATGCCGATAGGACTCCGTATTGAAATCGGCATCAAACGTGCCGTAAAACAGCAGCGCGCCCGATGGCAGCGACCGTCC